>JAZRCO010000140.1:0-13774 GCA_045659855.1 Eubacteriales bacterium
CAAATTATAGCAATAGGTGACCTTGACGGCGAGCCCGAGATTATTGATTTTGATGCCCTGCGCTACCGCGAAACCGCATACAAAATTTTGAAGGATGACACGCTTGATTTTCTCGGTAAGATTGAGATGATATATGATTATTTTGACATATATCTCGATGAAAAAGCCATCATTGAGGCAATCGAATCTATGGAATATCTTAATTTGAGTCACAGGGATATTTTTGCAAAATTTACAGTGCAAGGCATAGATGCAAAAATTGAATGCAAGCTCGCAAGAGCTCTTGCATACTTCGTTTACAGGCATTGCTCCGAGGCCGAGTCGTTTGAAGATTTCACGGTCTCCCTTTCCCTTTGCCTCCTTTTGACGTTCCTAATCGCATCGATAAGCGACGAGAATAACGTATATGAAATGGCAAGAACCGTTTCGGAGGAGATTGAATATTCTCAGGATAATATTGATTTATTGAAGGATTTATTCTACATTTAATTTGTTTTTAGGAGGTTCGGTATGAAGATTACCGAAATAATTAAGGGCCCAAAGCCATCGCTTTCGTTTGAGGTTTTTCCGCCCAAGAGTAATGATAAATATGATAGTGTTGCAACTGCTATCGTTGAGATAGCAAAGCTCTCTCCGTCCTATATGAGCGTTACTTACGGTGCTGGCGGAGGAACGAGCGAATATACGTCCAAAATTGCTAAAGAGGTAAGCTCTTGCGGTGTGACTTCCCTTGCCCATCTATCATGCATTTCCTCTACAAAAAATCAAATAATGGCACAGCTCTCCGAGCTAAGGAATCTCGGTATAACCAACGTTCTTGCGCTTAGAGGAGATCTACCTATTGGCATAGATAAGACGAAGTTGAGCTATAAGTATGCCTACGAGCTTGTAGATGAGATAAAGAAATTCGGTGGATTTTGTATTGGGGGTGCTTGTTATCCCGAAACGCATCCCGAAAGTGAAAGCATTGAAAAGGATATTGAGTATCTAAAAATCAAGGTTGAGCACGGATGTGAGTTTTTGACCACACAGATGTTTTTTGATAATGCTATTCTCTACCTTTTTGCGGATAGATTAGCGAATGAGGGTATATCGGTGCCTATAGTGCCGGGAATAATGCCAATAACATCCCTATCACAGCTTGATAGAATGGTGAAAATATCGGGAAACGAGCTTCCTAGGAGCTTTCTTGAGATGATTACCAAATATGAAAATGATCCGATCGCTCTTAAATCAGCAGGAGTCGAGTTCGCATCAGCGCAAGCGCGAGAGATTTATGAAAATGGTTGGAATGCCGTTCACATTTATTCAATGAATAAGTATGACGTTGCGAAAGAAATTCAAACAAATTTGAAGGATTTTATTTAAGGATAAAGAAAATGCATAATATACTTAAATTGATGCACCAAAAGCGCTTATATTTCGACGGCGGAATGGGTTCAATGCTTCAAAAGCGAGGATTGAAGCCAGGAGAGCTCCCTGAAAATTGGAATTTGGAGCATCCCGAGATAATTGAGGATATTCACCGTCAATATCTTTTGGCGGGTGCAAACATAATTACGACTAATACATTTGGCGTTAACTCGCTAAAGCATGCAAATTACCGTGAGCTTATTATAGCGGCGGTTGAATGTGCAAAGAGATCTCTAGATGGCTTTGAAAACTCTTTTGTGGCATTTGATATTGGCCCGATTGGTAGATTTATTCAACCGATTGGCGATTTGCCGTTTGAGGATGCGGTCGAAGTATTCGCTCAAAACGTTTGTGCTGCCAAGGAATGCGGTGTTGATTTGATAATTATTGAAACCATGTCCGATTCCTATGAAACAAAGGCGGCAGTTCTTGCGGCAAAGGAAAACTCAGATTTGCCCATTTTCGTTACTAACGTGTATGACGAAGTTGGCAAAATCTTAACGGGAAGCAATCCTGAGTCGATGATAGCTATGCTTGAAGGTCTTGGTGTTGATGCAATAGGTCTTAACTGTTCGGTTGGACCCGACAAGATGATTCCCCTAATTGATCAGTTTGTGAAATATTCATCCTTGCCCATCATTTGCAATCCCAATGCTGGTTTGCCCGAAGTTGTGGATGGCAAGGCGCATTATTCGTTAAGTGCCGATGCTTTTTCGGACTATGCCGTCACTCTTGCTCAAGGTGGTGTGCATATTCTTGGTGGATGCTGCGGTACCGAGCCCGAATATATCAAAAAAGTAGTTGAAAAGACTAAGGATATTCCTCTTCGAAGTATTGATAAGAAGAACGATACCGTCATTTCATCATACAGTCATACGGTTAGAATAGAAACTCATCCGATACTCATTGGAGAACGAATTAATCCCACGGGCAAGCCCAATCTCAAGCAGGCCCTGCTTGACGGCGATATGAATTACCTTATGGATCTTGCTCTCAATCAAAGCGATGCAGGTGCCCATATTCTTGACGTTAACGTTGGTGTGCCAACTGTAGACGAGGTTGCTTCTCTCGCAAAAGCAGTTAGTTCGATCCAGTCGGTATGTGATCTTCCCCTTCAGCTTGATTCAAATAATGCTACAGCACTTGAGGCGGCAATGAGGATATATAATGGAAAGCCGCTTATTAATTCTGTTAACGGGGATGAATCTACTATGGATGCCATTTTTCCGTTGGTTAGGAAATACGGTGGTGTACTTATTGCCCTTACTCTCGATAATAACGGCATTCCCGATTCCCCGAGCAAACGAATTGAGATCGCCAATAGGATAATAGAAAAGGCCGCTGAATACGGTATTGAGCCGAGTGACATTATTTTCGATCCTCTTGCTTTAACTGTGGCTACAAATCCTGAAAATGCCGATATCACGCTTGAAACGGTCAAGCAGTTGCATGAATTGGGCTATAAAACAAGTCTTGGTATATCCAACGTATCGTTTGGAATGCCGAATAGAGATACTATAAACGTTCCCTTCTTTGCTCGTGCTCTTTTGAATGGTCTCTCGTGTGCGATAATGAACCCAAGCTCCCAAGCACTTATTTCTGTTAACAATGCTTTTAATGAGCTTTTAGACGGCAAAATTTCGCTTGTAGAATATGAGAACATGATTGATGATTATAAATCTTCTATTTCGAGCACGGAATCCGCTAAAGCAACTGATTCATCAAATATTTCGCTTAAGGAAGCCATTGTTAGAGGACTTATAGATAAGACTGTAGCAATTACTCACGATATTTTGAATAAATTCTCACCGATGGAGATAATCAACTCGCAAATTATTCCTGCTCTCAATGAGGTGGGAGAAGGATTTGAGAATCAAAAAATCTTTCTCCCTCAGCTCTTAAAATCGGCGGAATGCTCGAGTAAGGCATTTGCAATAATCAAGGATATGATGCCGAGCGCCGATTCTAACGGAAACGATGTTGTACTTGCGACAGTTAAGGGTGATATCCACGATATCGGAAAAAATATCGTTAAATTATTGCTTGAGAGCTATGGATTTAAGGTATATGATCTTGGAAAGGACGTGTCAAGTGAGACGGTTCTTGAAGCGCTCATGAAATACAAGTGTAACTTCGTTGCACTTTCGGCACTTATGACGACTACCCTTCCTTCAATGGAGAAAACCGTTAAAATGCTCCACGATATAGACAGTAAAATCAAGGTTATGGTGGGCGGTGCAGTAGTGACTGACGAATATGCGAGGTCCATTGGTGCGGACTACTATGCCAAGGATGCGCTCAGTGCCGTTAGATGTGCACAGGATTTCTATAAATAAACAAAAGCCGAAGCTTCTTCGGCTTTTTCTTTTTATATATATCTTTCTCCACCATCGGCAAATATCAGTACTATATTTTTGTTTCGATATTTATTTTGCTTTGCAAGATCGATTCCAAGGGATAAAACTGCGCCCGATGAAACTCCTGCAAAAATTCCCGAGCAAGAGATTAATAACTTGGATTTGTACTGCGCCGATTCGTACGATATTGTAAAAATTTTATCTATAACCGAATGATCCAATATACTTGGTGTAAATCCGGCTCCGATTCCTTGAATCTTGTGAGGAAATGTGTTTGGTTCAACGCCAAAAATTTGAACATCGCGGTATCTTTCCTTAAAATAGCGTCCAAGACCGCTAATTGTGCCGCCCGACCCTATTCCCGAAATAATTGCGTCGACCTTCCCTTGACTTTCTATATCGATTTCGGGTGCGGTGCCTTCAATATGAGATGCTATATTTGAAGGATTATTGAATTGGTCACAATAAAAAGCATCTGTATTTTGCAAAATGCTGTTCACTTTGTTAATTGATCCCGACATGCCTAATGAGCTTTTAGTGAGGATTAAGCTGGCTCCATAGCTTTTTAGCAGTTTCTTGCGCGTATCGGACATATTTTCCGGCATGGCTATAATGCATTTATATCCCTTAACGCAGCATATTGCCGAAAGCGAAATTCCAAGATTTCCCGATGTCGCTTCTATGACGGTTTTCGAACTTAGCAGCCCGCTTGCTTCGGCATCGAGTATCATTTTATACGCCGCTCTGTCTTTAATTGAACCGAATGGATTGAAGTATTCGAGCTTGGCATATAGCTTGCCCTTTAGGTCAAGCGCTTCTTCTATTGCTTGCAGTCTAACGAGCGGTGTGTTACCTATCGTACGCAAAATTGAATTCATATTATCACCTCAAATAAAAATATAATTTGGATGGCAAATAAATTCATTTTCTATTGAAATAAATTGATAATTGTGATAGAATAATATAAGTAGTTAATATATAAAGGATTTATTATGATAAAGAAAAATTTAGATGGTATAATTATACTTACATTATTATCAATCGTGTTAATTATACTGTGTGTTCTTGTATGCAATAGACTCACAAATGATGATGCGGTTGATGTTGATGAATACGCTTGCGTTATTCTTCCCAAGTCGGAATATGCCGGACAGGATTACGTTGACAAGCTTTATTTCGTTGGGGATTCAACAACATATCATTTCTTTAAGTGTGGAATAGATAGGACTCACCTGCTTGTTCCAGATAGCTTTACGCTTAAGCTTGATTCCTCGGTTTGTGACGTTTTGGTCGCAAATACCGATATGACTATTCCCGAGGCAATTGCCGAATATAGGGCTGAATTCGTTATTATAACTCTTGGTGTTAACGGTGCGGATAACTTTACCGAGAAGGAATTCAAGACCTATTACAACAAGCTTATCAATGCCATAAAGAAGTTATCTCCCGATACGAAGATAATTTTGCAATCGGCATTCCCCGTCGAAGAATGGTACAGCAATACCGATAACGGCATAAGTAACGCAGGGATTGATAGATTAAATGCTTGGGCAAAGCAAATTGCTTATGACCAAGGCATTCACTATCTTGATACTCAAACGGTATTGAAAAATGACAATGGAGCGATGATAGAGTCATTTGCCGAGGGTGACGGTGTTCATATGAATGCCGAGGGTTATGAGGTAATACTCGATTACATTAGATCACACAGCTACAAATAAGGAGATAACATGAAAAACAAGAAATTGATTATAATTATCGTTGCGGCTATTATTTTAGTTGGCATTGCAGTTATTGCATTTTCGGGAAGCTCAAGCTCGTATCTTGACACGTTCTCCACTACGGAGATTTACGATAGGGTTGACGATAGCTTTACAACTGTTGGCGGCACAAGAACACTTGATGACGACGTAATATTGGAATTTACCGACAAGGATTTGCCATATCTTATTGATTACACGGTGGTTAAGGCAAAGAATGCAAAGAATATAAACGAAATCGGTATATTTAAGGTTCAGGACGGCAAGGCAAAGGATCTCAAGAATATCATTCAAAAATACGTTGAGGATAAGCAACAGCTTTACAGATCGATGGATTATTTTCCCGAGGAGGTTGAAAAGATTGACTTTGCCAAGGTTTCTGTAATGGGAAATTACGTTGTATATTCGTTCTTGAATGAAAAGGATACCGAAGCATTTTACTCAGCAATTGAGGAATTGATTAAAAAATAAAATTACACGGCAATATCATTTTGATATTGCCTTGTTTCTTATTAGTTTAAAAGTTTATTTAGATATTGTCCCGTGTAGCTTGATGCAACCTTAGCTACCTCCTCGGGTGTGCCTTGTGCAACGACTGTGCCACCGCAGTCACCGCCTTCGGGACCAAGATCGATGATATAGTCGGCGCTCTTGATAACGTCAAGGTTATGTTCTATCACCAAGACGGTATTTCCGCCGTCAACAAGTCTTTGAAGAATTGCCAAAAGCTTGGAAACGTCCTCGGTGTGCAGACCTGTTGTGGGCTCGTCAAGAATATAGATGGTTTTTCCAGTGCTTCTCTTTGCGAGCTCGGTTGCAAGCTTAACTCTTTGCGCTTCGCCGCCCGAGAGTGTCGTGGATGATTGACCTATCTTGATATAGCCAAGTCCAACATCATTGAGAGTTTCAATCTTTTTACGCAGCTTGGGGAGGCCGTCAAAGAATTCAAGACCTTCCTCGATGGTCATATCAAGAACGTCGGAAATATTCTTTCCCTTATATTTTACTTCAAGTGTATCTCGGTTATAACGCTTGCCCTTACAAACGTCACAGGTAACGTAAACGTCGGGCAAGAAATGCATCTCGATGCACTTGACACCGTCGCCCTCGCACGCCTCACAGCGTCCGCCCTTAACGTTGAACGAGAATCTACCAGAGGTATATCCTCTTGCCTTGGAATCGGTCGTTTGAGCGAAGAGATTTCTTATATCGGTAAATAGACCCGTATACGTTGCTGGGTTTGATCTCGGTGTTCTTCCGATTGGGCTTTGATCTATGCAAATAACCTTATCAAGGTTATCATATCCCGTTATCCTATCGTGTTCTCCGGGCACCTGATACGATGCGTGGTTGAGCTTTGTTGCGAGCTTGGGATAAAGAATGCCGTTTACTAACGATGACTTACCCGAGCCCGAAACACCCGATACTACAGTAAGTGTACCGAGCGGGATCTTGATGTCGATGCTCTTAAGATTATGCTCACGGGCACCGTAAATTTCAAGATAATTGCCGTTTCCCTTTCTTCTTGATTTGGGAATCGGTATTTTCTTTCTTTGAGAGAGGTATGCGGCGGTTATTGATTTCGGATGATTCATTATTTCCTCGGGAGTGCCTGCGGCAACGACCTCGCCACCGTGTACGCCTGCTCCGGGGCCTATATCGATAATATAGTCGGATTCCATCATGGTTTCCTCGTCGTGCTCAACGACAATAACCGTGTTGCCCATATCCCTAAGCTTTTTGAGTGTTTCTATTAGCTTGGAATTATCCCTTTGGTGAAGGCCAATGCTTGGCTCGTCCAATATATAGAGGACACCGACAAGAGAGGATCCAATTTGTGTTGCTAGTCTAATTCGCTGTGCCTCGCCACCCGAGAGTGAGCCCGATTTTCTTGACAGGGTGAGATAATCAAGACCAACGCTCACAAGAAATGCGAGTCTTGATCGGATCTCCTTCAAAATGTCCTTTGCGATGGTTGCATCTGTTTCACTTAAGCTCAGCGAGCTAATAAATTGACTGCTTTCCTTGATTTGCATATCGCAAAACTGATCAATTGATATGCCGCCTACTGTAACGCTTAGCGCAGCTTGGGATAATCGCTTGCCGTCGCATTCGGGACAAGGTGCGTCCTCGATAAATTCATCATAATAATCGTTGTTATTTTGCATATTCATTCTTTGCTCGATTATTTTGATGATTCCGTCGAATTTTGCCTTTTGTTTATGTGCCTCACCGCCGAAGTAGCGAACCACCTCGTAGATTTCATCTCCGCTTCCGTAAAGCAAAACGTTCATTGCTTCTTCGGAGAACTGATCTAAGGGAGTATCAAGGTCAAATCCGAATCTTTTGCCCACGGCGATGAATAAGGGGCCGTTCCAGCTCTCATCGTCAAGGGATTTAAATCCGTTTACCGAAATTGCTCCGTTATGAAGCGTTACTGTTCTATCGGGGATTATTTTATCTATAGAAAGCTTTCTAAGAGTACCAAGTCCAAAGCACTTAGGGCAAGCTCCCGCCGGATTGTTGAACGAGAACATTCGTGGCTCGAGCTCACCGATTGAAAAGTCGTGCTCCTCGCAAGCATAGGACTGCGAGAATGAGAGCTCCTCAATTTCCTCGTTATCGCGAGGAACTGTGACGATGAGCAAATACCCGTCGGATGCATTCAAAGCGCTCTCAACGGAATCTGAAAGGCGTGAGCGTATGTCGGGACGCATAACCAAACGGTCAACGACGATTTCAACGTTATGCTTTTTATTTTTATCAAGAATGATGTCCTCGTCGAGATCATAAAGAATGCCGTCGGCTCTAACTCTCACAAATCCGCTTTTTTTAGCTTCGGCAAACACCTTCTCGTGTCTTCCCTTTTGTCCTCTAACAACGGGCGAAAGAACAAGAAAACGTGTTCCCTCCTTCATAGTCATTATGCTATCTATGATTTGGTCAACTGACTGTCTTCTAATCTCCTTACCGCAAACGGGACAGTGAGGAATACCTATTCTTGCATAGAGCAATCTGAGGTAATCGTATATCTCGGTAACGGTTCCGACGGTTGATCGTGGATTTTTTGAGGTTGTTTTTTGGTCAATTGATATGGACGGTGAAAGTCCCTCGATAGAGTCGATATCCGGCTTATCGATTTGACCCAAAAACATTCTAGCATAGGAGGAGAGTGATTCAACAAACTGTCTATGACCTTCGGCGTAGATCGTGTCAAACGCAAGTGACGTTTTGCCCGAGCCGGAGAGGCCTGTAAGTATGACGAGCTTATCACGTGGGATAGTTACGTCAATATTTTTGAGGTTGTTGACTCTTGCTCCTTTAACAACAATATTTTTTGTCATTTTGTTTCCTTTGTACTGTAATTTTATTTATTGTCTCTCAATTCGGCAATCTTATCTCTAAGGAATGCCGCTTTTTCGAATTCAAGATGACGAGCCGCCTCTCGCATTTCCTTGCTGAGCTTTTCAATCAATGCTTCGCGGTCCTTCTTACTCATCTTCTTATTATCTTTCTTGGATTTTGTGGGTTTATCGTCATCACGGGCACCGAGGTCGATGAGATCTCGCACGCCCTTTACGATGGTTTGCGGTACAATGCCGTGCACCTCGTTATATTCACTTTGAATACGTCTTCTTCTGTTTGTTTCAAAGATTGCACGCTCCATTGAGCCCGTAATTTTATCGGCATACATTATAACCTTGCCATTTGCGTTTCTCGCAGCACGGCCAATGGTTTGGATAAGTGAAGTTTCAGCTCTAAGGAATCCTTCCTTATCGGCATCGAGAATAGCAACAAGCGACACCTCGGGAATATCAAGGCCTTCTCTAAGGAGGTTGATTCCAACGAGAACCTCAAATTTGCCAAGACGAAGATCACGAATAATCTCCATTCTCTCCATTGTGTCAACGTTGAAATGGATATATCGAACCTTTATGCCGTTGTTCTTAAGATATTCTGTGAGATCCTCAGCCATTTTTTTGGTGAGTGTTGTTACCAAAATTCTTTCGTTCTTCTCTACTCTTATCTTAATTTCGCCCATAAGGTCGTCAATTTGTCCTTCGATCGGTCTAACTATTATTTCGGGATCGACAAGTCCTGTGGGGCGAATAATTTGTTCAATTATTTGTGTTGAATGCTCTTTTTCATAATCCGCAGGGGTTGCGCTTACGAATATTGCCTGGTTAATCTTGTCTTCAAATTCGTCAAATTTAAGGGGGCGGTTATCGTATGCCGAGGGTAAGCGGAATCCAAAGTCGATTAGATTCTTTTTTCTCGCGGTATCGCCGCCGCTCATTCCTCTTACCTGTGGGATTGATACGTGTGACTCGTCAACGAAAAGAAGGTAATCATCGGGTAAATAGTCGAGTAGCGTGTAAGGTGTACTTCCAACAGGTCTGCCCGAAAGCACTCTTGAGTAGTTTTCGACCCCCGAGCAAAATCCGACTTCACGAAGCATTTCCATATCGTATTTAACACGGTCGCTAATTCTTTGCGCCTCGATGTATTTGTTTTGAGATTCGAAGAATTTAACTCTTTCATTCATCTCTTCATATATCTCATTGATTGCCGCTTCTCTCTTTTCGTCCGAAACTGCATAGTGAGTTGCGGGATAAATGGCAACGTAAGACATATAACGAAGGACTTCTCCTGTGAGAGTGTTGATCTCGGAAAGTCTATCGATTTCGTCTCCAAAGAATTCAACTCGAATTGCCTTGTCACCGCTCGATGCGGGGAAAATTTCCACTGTGTCCCCTCTAACTCTAAAGTTATCACGGACAAAATTGATGTCGTTTCGGTCATAGCTTATCGAGATAAGGCGTCTAACGAGCTTATCACGGCTAATTTGCATTCCGGGACGCAAATCAATAACGAGATTTTTATACTCCTCGGGGTCACCGAGTGAATAGATGCACGATACCGATGCAACGATGATAACGTCGCGTCGCTCAAACAAGGAGGATGTTGCGCTATGTCTTAACATATCGATTTCCTCGTTTATCATTGCATCCTTTTCAATATAAATATCCTTTCCGGGAATGTATGCCTCGGGTTGATAGTAATCGTAATATGATACGAAGTACTCAACGGCATTCTCGGGGAAAAACTCTCTAAACTCCGAGCAAAGCTGTGCCGCAAGAGTTTTATTATGAGCCAAAACAAGGGTTGGACGGTTGAGATTGGCAATTACGTTTGCCATTGTAAAGGTCTTACCTGAGCCAGTTACACCGAGCAAGGTTTGCATTCTATCCCCTCTCTCCACTCCTCTTGTGAGGGCTTCGATTGCTTGGGGCTGGTCGCCAGTCGGCTGATATGAGGAAACTAATTTGAATTTATCCATTTATGTCCTCCCATTCTTCAGTATAGGTAGGATCAGGGTATATCTCGGAAAATATCATATCCTTAATTCTTGCAAAATATTCTCTTAAGCTAAAGATGGGCTGCTTTCCGTATTCACGCAATGCTCCGTCAAGACCGTATGCCTCGATTCCCATTTTGTTGGCTATATATATTGCTCGATTCAAGTGATATTTTTGGCTAACTATCAATATGCGGTCATATCCGTATACGTTTTTAGCTCGCCAAATGCTCTCATAGGTTGAAAGACCGTAACCGTCGGAAACTATAAAGCTATCTTGAACGCCCTTTTCATTCAATACGTTCTTCATTGTAACAGTTTCGGTATAGTCGATATGCTCGCTGTCACCGCTTAAGAATAATATGCTTGATTTATCTGCCGCATATGCGTCATATGCAACCATGAGTCTATCATAAAGCATATGTGTTGGTGTTCCGTCGGATTTGACACCTGCCCCGAGGACAAGAATACAGTCAAAATCTTCATCAAGCTTGATCAATTCATCTACGGAGTAGATATTATCGTTTGTGTTTGCAACAATATTTAGATTAACTATTAGCACAAAGAGAAAAACCAAGATAAGCGAATGGCTAACAAAGCATACCGATTTTTTCAAAGCGTTTGAATATTTAGTTATGAATGATTTGAATATGCTTACTAAATTCTTCATGATTTTCCTCCTTGGTTTGATTAATAAAACGTTGCAAGCTCGGGATTGGGCTTAACTGCGAATGCAGTGCTTTCGGCATAGAGTACAGGTCCAACTCTATTGTAGAGAGGATGATGCTCTATTTTTATTTTGGCAGTCAACAAGATCCAATCGCCTGTATTTAACGTTACTGCTTTTTTGAATTTGCAAACAAGACCTGCAAAGGTGATGTCATCGGCGCAGCAGGTCATAACGTGGCGTCCGATTATTGCGGAGTTTTGATTAAGTTGACCGTCGCGTGCTATTATTCCTTTGAATTTTATGGTCTTGCCGTTGTATTTTTCAACGTCCTCGCCCATATCTCTATACCAAATTGCATAGTCCTTATCGTCAAGCTCGATAACGTCGGCATCAACGTCAAAGGGCAATTCATCTTCGATATCGTCATATTCGATGCGACCGTCGGGAAAATCGTAAACGATTTCAGCTCTAGGATTCACGCCTCTAACTATTTTGTGAATGCTTTCTCTATCAGCATCCTCGGTAGCGCGATTTAGGACAACCATTTCGCACATAGCGAGCTTATCAAACATAAGCGCTCTCATATTGGCATTATAGAGCTCAAACGTTGCGCAGTCAGCTGACATTACTATTTGATATACGTCCCAATTCTCGGGCATATTCATAAATAACGTTTCGAGCTTCCACATACCGTTGTATTCAATTATGATACGGTCAATTATATGCTTAGTTGCAATGGAGTTGAGGGTGTCGAGTGTGACGTCCTCTTCGTTTTCAATATGTTCAATATAGACGTTTTTGCCCCAAAAACGCGAGGGTTCGTAATCGTCAATGCCTTCTTCGCAACAAATGAGCATTGTTTTTTCGCCTGAATTAAATCTTTGATCCTCAAGTGATTCTTGAATCATGTGCGTTTTGCCGCCCTCAAGAAATCCCGTGAATATATATACTGGAATTGGCTGTTTCATTTTATCTCCTATACGTTAAACAAATCTTTGATATTCTTCTCATTGATGTGGGAGCCGATTACACAAAGCTTGCCGATAACGTCGGCATTGCCTGTGCGAACGTCGATGGACTCGGGAATGTAGTTGAAGTAGATCCATTCACCGTTAATACCGTCAACGATTCCCTTTGCTCTAAGTATAATGCCAAACTCATCGCTATCGTTAAGGCGTTCGAGGGCATTTTTGATATCGTCAACACTGAACTTTTTCGCTGTCTCGACACCCCATGATTCAAACACCTCGTCGGCATGATGATGACCGTGGTGATGGTCATGATGATGATCGTGATGATCGTGATCGTGGCATCCGCAGGTGCAATCATCTCCATGATCATGGTGGTGATGATGTTCGTGTTCATTATGATGATGTTCGTGATGGTCGTGCTCACAATCGCAATGTTCATCGTGATGGTGATGATGATGCTCGTGAGAGTGGCAACCGCAATCACAATCTTCGCCGTGCTCGTGATGATGATGATCATGGTGTTCATGTTCGTGACAACCGCAGTCACAATCTTCATCGTGATGATGGTGATGATGCTCGTCTTTCATCTCTTCAATTGCTTTTTCAAGTGAATTGCTATGCTCTATCGCGTTGAGAATTTGATTTCCGTCGAGTTTATCCCAATCAGTTGTGATAATTGTAGCATCGTGATTCTTTTCTCTTATAAGTGCAATGCATTCGGCAATCTTGTGCTCGTTTACACCTGCCGTGTGGCTAAGTACGATGCAGGATGCCTCTTCAATTTGATTGTTGAAGAACTCACCGAAATTCTTCATATACATCTTGCACTTATTTACATCGACAACGGTAGTGAGTCCGTTAAGGATAACGTTTTCACTGAGAACGTTTTCGGTTGCCTTGATTACGTCGGAGAGCTTGCCGACACCCGAGGGTTCAATAATGATGCGGTCGGGACTATAGGTGGCTATAGCTTCTTCAAGTGCCTTTGAAAAGTCGCCTACTAGACTGCAGCAAATGCATCCAGAATTCATTTCGGTGATATTTATGCCTGATTCCTTTAAAAATCCTCCGTCGATGCCGATTTGACCGAATTCATTTTCAATAAGCATGAGCTTTTCGCCATTATATGCTTCGGCAATCATCTTCTTGATGAGCGTTGTCTTTCCCGCACCCAAAAATCCCGAATATATATCAATTTTCATAATATTTCTTCTTTATTTTATAATAATATTACACTCTATATT
>JAZRCO010000141.1:0-14604 GCA_045659855.1 Eubacteriales bacterium
GGGGTCGTCCCTCCAATAGATGGGCTCCTCGAATTCGCCGGTATGGTATCCCTTAACAAGACGAACGAGCATTGAATTGAGAAGCTCAACCGTCACGTTGGGAAGATTGGGATCGTGATGTGAACCGCCGATGCCCGAATCGTCAGTAACGAAAATGAACGTTCCGCCCGTATAGATGGCCGCCTGACGCATCGTATATTCGGTAAGCGCAGCCGCACCGCTGCAAAGAATGGGACAAATGCGAATTCCCTTTTGTGCAGCCGCTAATACTGCGGCATTGAATCTTGTTTCATATTTTTTGCCGCTATGTGCGGGTGCATCGAGAACGTGGAAGATGAGCTTTGTGGTGTTTCCTGTACCCCACTGCTTTTCAACAGCCATTTCAAGCGCCTCGTCAACCGCCTCCTCATAGTCGCCACCGCCACTCGCAAACTGCTTTTCAAGCTCGCTAATTCTAAGCTCAAGACCTACGGGGTCGGTAACGTCTATAAAATCGCAATAGTAGAAGGGTACCTTATCGTTAAGGTCACGGTAGAAAAGTAAAGCAAGCTTGATCACTGTTTCACTGTCAGCCGCCGCGATCTTATTAATAACGTCGGCAAGCTCCGCCTTGAGGAAGTTGATCTCGTCACCCATGGAGCCGGTCACGTCAACCACGAACATGATTTCAACAACGTTAAGCTTTTCGTCACGGGATGAAAGCTCAACTGAAAGCTCGCGGCTTTCTGCGGTGAACTCGGCACTTGCCGTGCCCTCTCCGCTTGTAACGGTAACCTTGCCCTCGTCCTCGGTGACGAAGAGATATGCATTACCCTGCGCGTCGGAAACTGCGGTAAACAATGCGTTATCCTGATTATCAAATGCCACAACGGTAGCACCGCTTACGGGTGTACCCTCGTTTGTAACGCTGACCTTAACTCTCCTTAGAGAATTAAAGCCCCAAAGCTTATTTGAGAGCACGTATGAATAGAATTTTCCGTCGGCGATTTCCTCTTCCTCATTACCCTGTGAGAAAAGGGAGAGCCACATGCTATAGTTATCGTTATCGTTCCATGCGCCTGCAGTTATCATTCCTGAAGGAAGTCTAACAATAACCTCTTCCTCCTTCTTGTCCTCTTCGCCCTCGGTTTCGCCGCCATCGGCCTCGCCACCCTCGGACGGATCACTCGGTTCTACGGCATCATCCTCCAATCCGCCTACGAATGACTCGCCATAATATCCTCCGCCGTGTCCTGCACCCATATAGCCGTCCGCAGCGCACGCAACTGTAGAAAGAACGAAGGCCATCGCCATCAAAAGTGCCAAAATCTTCTTGATTTTTTTCATAATGTTTTCCTCCTTTTTGGAATTCTATACTATAAGTCAACAAAAATCTCAAAAAGTGTAAAGAATTTTGAAAATTTCTTAATTTTTTTTACGCACCCTGACTTTCACCCGTAATTTCGAACACAATATCAAAATATTCGATAACTGTTCCGCGGTTTGCGAACATACCAACGTACATATATTGGGTATCGCGAGCAAAGAAATCGAAATCGGTATGAGTTGCAGTATACGTTTTATCCTTATAGGTCACCGAAACGTTGACCACCTGACCTATTCTTTCAATAGTCATTGTAAATTCATCGTCAGCGGCGGCAAGGGGAGAAACTGTGGTCGTTCCCTTCTTAAGAGAGGTGTTCTCTCTATAGAAATTGAGACACATTGAAGAGTCCTCGCAAAGGAATCCCGCAGTTACGTAGTTTGTATTGATAGAGCCGGTTGCGCTTTGACCTATCACACAGTCGTCACGGAGCATAAGTCCAAAGCCCGCCTGCTTGGTTGCAGCGGTATATACCACCTTACCGCTAACGGTGAGCTTGAAATTCTTATTTGCCTCCACCTGACGGAATACAAACGCAAATCCGTCATCGGCACCTTGGAATTTACCCTTATTGCTTCCGCTATCGAGGTGCTGACCAACCTGGAACACACCATCGCTTATTTCCTTTGCAACGTATCCGTTTGATGTGGATTGAGGACTTCCTCCCGTATTACCGAATGCTGTACCGTACCAGCCCTCACTAATGGTCTTGAAGTGAGCGGGGGGATTGTATTTGCCGAGATCGGGTGCACTATAGTCGGACACGGTATATCCCTTATAAGGAACAAGATCCGCCTTTGTGGGCTCGTGAAGCTTTGTAACGTATTTTCCAACGCCCTCGAGCTTTTTAAGCTCGCTTGCAAGAAGGTATGCCACGTATTTCGCACCGTAAATATTCAAGTGAGTTTTGTCAACGGTCGCTACGTCGGGAACAAGGGTAACGCCGTCAGTATCGTATTTACCCGCTATCATTGCGTGATAGTAGATCGCCTCGTTATAGGAGATCTCCTGATATCTTGCCTTTGTAAGATCGGTAAGATCCACAACGGCAACACCGAGAGCTTCACCGAGATCGCGGATCGCCTGAGCGTAGTCACCGTTTGCGGTAACGTGTCCCTCGGATCCCGAATAATCGTTACTTGTGGATGCTCTTACGATGGGTGTGCAAAGCACGGGGATTGCACCCGCCTCCTCGGCGAGCTTGATATAGTATTCGTAAAGATAATAGCCGAATGAGCTCTCGTCCGTATAGGGCTTGGAGGCGTCGGTAAATCTTGTTTCATCATCACTCTTCTCATCGTTATG
Source organism: Eubacteriales bacterium (assembly GCA_045659855.1). Classification (GTDB taxonomy): domain Bacteria; phylum Bacillota; class Clostridia; order Oscillospirales; family CAG-272; genus RGIG4608. The sequence goes on from JAZRCO010000141.1 coordinate 2,669, forward strand.
GCCAAAGCCGATAACAAGGATATCGTTTGCCTTGATATTATTCTTAAGAAAAGTATAATTGGATTCCGTAACAAAGCTCTTTGAGCTTCTACCCGAAAGAGCAAGGTTCTTAACCGTTACGCTGTCGGCAAGCTGATCGCCGATTTGCGTGCCGTATCCGTATCTCGGATAAAAATATGTATCGTTAAACGAAGCAACGGTAGAGTCGCCAACAAGATACATTGTAATTTCAGGCAATTCCACGGGTGTTTCCTCCTTCTTAATCTCAGCACCGCAAGCGTCGCAAATACCGTCTCCGCTCGCGTCGGTATGCTCATCGCATTCGGGTTTTTGGGTTGTACCGCCGCCACCAAAAAGTGAGCAAGCGGAAAGAATCATAGCAACGATCATTAACATTGCAATAAGTGAACAGGTCTTTTTCATAGCTATTCCCCCTCTTATTTTATTATATTTTGATTATATCATCACTTGCCGATTTTTTCAAGAGAAAAAACAAAAATATACAATCATTTTGCCATTATTAGTATAAGTTTTGTCAAGGTTCAACAGTTTTTGGAGACGTTCAAACAAAAAAACCGATCCCGCGCAACGCACAGGATCGGTGGAAAAGCAGTATCTATTTCTTTTTCTTCATCAATTCCTTGATCTCCTTTAAGAACGTGTCAACGTCCTTAAACTCACGGTAGACCGAGGCAAATCTAACGTACGCCACCTGATCGCATTCCTTGAGCTTTGTCATAACGAGCTCGCCGATCTCCTTGGTGGTAATGTCGTTCTTCATGCTATTGTGGAGCTCCTGCTCGATATCGTTAACGATCATTTCGGGGTCGATGGGTCGTTTGTAGCAGGACTTGATGATGCCCGAAAGCAGCTTGTTGCGATCGAATATCTCCTTATCGCCGTTCTTTTTAATTACTACTATTTGCGTTTCCTCAACGGTCTCAAAGGTGGTAAATCTCTTTTGACATTCAAGACATTCGCGGCGGCGGCGAATACTGCATCCGTCCGATGACGGTCTTGAATCTATTACCTTACTGTCAAAATATCCGCAATGTGGGCATTTCATAGTGCTTTCTCACTTTCAATCAATATTTACCACATAATAACACATTTATCCCGTTTTGTAAAGAGATTTTTTATATTAACTGCTTTTGACGGTCGGCAACGATATCCGCAAGCGTGTGCGGCTCAGTATTTGTACCAACGATCTCCTCGAACAAAAGGTGCGCCTCCTCCCTTTGCGCAAAAATACTGCAGCAACAAAAATCGCTATCGTTTTGAACAATAAATACGTAATAGTTGCGGTAAAAATTCGTTTTTAGCAGCTTATAACAAGTTTTGTCCCTTTGGGTCTTTTCGATTAAAGTAAAATCCATGCGTTGTCCTCCTTAGTTGATGATTCAATATTATCATTTTTTCACCATATAAGCATATTTGATTATAGGGGCAAAAATGCGTGATTTTTACCATTTTATTCCATAATTTCAAATAATTTTGCATTGATTCACGGTAACTTATAATGTATAATTTAATTAACGATTCGATAGGAGGGCAAAAAAATGAAAAAGATTGCAAATTACGTAAACACCATGTATCGATCCTCCTTTATTGCGCTATGCATAGGACTTACTGCGCTTTCCGTTGCGGCAATAGTGTTGGCGGTGACACTGCGATGCGAAATACTCGCAGGAGAGAGCGACGTTATATACCGCTACCCCAAGATGATTAAGGAGCTGCTTATTAGATCGATTGCATCCTTCCCGATAGCATTACTCATAGACCTCAACGAAAGAAGGAGCTGACGGCAAGCCGTCAGCTCCTTCTTTTAAAACGATGCCATCTTTTGCATTGCACATCCAACGTTGTGAACGGTCTTGACGGCCTTTTTGATCATTCTTCTTCGGCGCGCCGCCTTGGTATTGCTGAGCATTGCTCCCGCAACTCCGAGCATCATAACTCCAACAACTGCACCGACCATAAGTCCCATATTCGTTCCCATAACAGCCCCTCTTTCGTTTTAGATTTGCTGTTACTATTTTTTCCAAAACGGGCTTTTCTATTCACCTTTTTTTGATTTCATTAAAAGATAAAAGCTGGAAAGCGCACTGCTCTTTATCCTGCACACCGTTCTCATCGACACGCCAAGAAGCTTTGCGCAAATATTTAGGGTGCTCCCCTTTACGTAATAGTGATATAAAAGCATTCTCTCCCGCGCGTCCTCAACCGATAAGATAAGAGAACGGATATAATACATTTGCGCCTGAAGAACCGTTTGGTCAACGTCATCGTCGTAGCCAAAGTGCCGCCCGTACGAGCACGACGACTTTATAATGCTATTCATTTTCTTATACGAGCGCAAAACCCTATCGGCCTCAAGGCGGGATAGATCAATGCACTCTTCAACAAAGCTACCTTCCATTCACATCATCCTTTCTCAAATAGAATCAAACTTAAACAAAATGAACATTTGTTCGCTTTTGAGGGATTTTAAAAACTCGGTCACCAGAGAAGATCGAAAAACTCCTCTGCATCCGAGCATTGCAAAAAGTCGAGAAGCTCAGGGGGAATGAGCTCCCTTGCACAGTCCTCGCACAAAAAATTACCGTTGCGAGAAAAATGCTTTTCACCTTCGTATACGTTTGCCTCACAGCAAAAGCACCTTCCGCGAGAAGTGCCGAGCGAGATAACGGTTCCGCTAAAGCTCGGGCATGAAGATGGGCAAACGTACTGTTTACAGTAATCGCAAATAATTATCACTCCTTTACCATTTTAACTTGAAATTTTACAAAAAATGTTGTATAATGGTCGAGGTATATCAAAATACCCCTGTTGGAGAGAAAATATATAATGCGAACAAATGTTCTTGTTTGTATTATATAGCATCAGCTCCCTTTTGTCAAGGGGATTTTGAATAATTTTTATTTTTTATGAAAGGTGATGTCAAATGCTTGCAATTACGGTAAACGACCTTGGTGTGTCATTCGGCGCGCGCGACATTTTTAAAAAAATAAGCTTTGCTCTTGAGGAAAATGACAAGCTCGGCATCATCGGCACGAACGGATGCGGAAAGTCAACCTTGTTCAAGGTGATCCTCGGCGAGCTTGAACCGACAACGGGCAACGTTTTTATTGCTAAGAACAAAACAGTCGGCATTCTCACGCAGGACTGCGCCTTTGAAATTTCCGACCTTGTGGGAAGAAGCGCGCTCGAGCAAATGTATTCGGCGTTTCCCGAGCTTATCAACATGGAGGAAAAGCTCAATGCCCTCGAGCAAAGAATGGCAAACGAGCAGGATTCGAGCGAACATATCCGCTTGAGCGGCGAATATCACGATCTCTACACGAGATTCTCCGAGCTTGGCGGACTCGACTACAAGAGTCGCTGTGCGGGTATTCTTCTCAAAATGGGATTTGACGAGAGAGCGCTCTCGCTCGACGTGGACAAGCTCTCGGGAGGTCAAAGAACGCGACTCGCACTCTCCAAGCAGCTTTGCAGGGAGCCCGATCTCTTGCTCCTCGACGAGCCGACCAACCATCTTGACATTGAAACCGTTCAAGTGCTTGAAAGCTATATCAAAAACTATAAAAAATGCGTGCTCATCATCTCGCACGACCGTTATTTTCTCGACCAAGTAACCAATAAAACCTTGGCTATGGAATTCGGCGAGGCGAAGCTCTATAACGGCAACTACACTCAAAGCATGAAGCAAAGAGATATCGACCGCGAGATCGCTGAAAAGCATTATATAAATCAACAACGCGAAATCGCGCGTCAGGAGGCATACATCGCACAGCAGCGCGCATGGAACCGCGAGCGCAACATCATCGCCGCCGAGAGCCGCCAAAAGATGCTCGACAAAATGGTTAAGCTGGAGCGCCCCAAGGAAGCTCCAAAGCCCATAAAGATCCAGTTCCGTCAAGCAATAGCAAGCGGAAACGAGGTCTTGCGCGTTTCAGGACTTTCAAAGTCATTCGGCGAGAAAAAGCTATTTGAAAATATGGACTTTCTCATCAAAAAGGGTGAGCGAGTTTTCGTTATCGGTAAGAACGGTAGCGGAAAATCCACGCTCCTTAAGATGCTCGTTGGAGAAAGCGAGCTTACGGCAGGAGTCATTGAGGCGGGCTATAACGTTGAAATAGGATATTTCGATCAGCAAAACCAAAACCTCACTGAATCCAATACTGTCCTTGATGAGCTTTGGAACGCATATCCCGACCGCAAGGAATTTGAGATTCGAAGCGCACTCGCACGCTTTCGCTTTAGCGCGGAGGATTGCGAAAAGAACGTTTCGATGCTCTCGGGCGGCGAACGAGCACGACTCACACTCGCAAAGCTCATCCTCTCGACCATGAATCTTCTCATCCTCGACGAGCCGACAAACCACCTTGATATCATGTCAAGGGAGGCGCTTGAGAGCGCACTCGACGAGTTTGTCGGAACGATCCTCATCGTTTCGCACGACCGTTATCTTGTCAATAAGCTCGCAACGAGAATCATCGAGATAGATAACGAGCGCACAACGGGTGCTTCGTTTATAGATTATCCCGTGTTCACGGTTGGCAATGCCTTTTCGGAGTTTACAAACCATAAGGCAACGCACACAGTAGCGACTGCCTCGAGCGACGGAGCGAAAGCTCCCACCGCACAAAAAGAGGATTTCATGGCTCGCAAAAAGCAAGCATCCGACGCTCGCCGCGAGCAAAAGCGCCTTGAAAACCTCAAAAAAGAGCAGGAGCAAATCGAAAAAGAGCTCGAGCAAATTGAAAATGACCTCTACGGTGAAGCCGCGACGGACTATAAAAAAGCCGCCGAGCTTACCGCCCGCAAAGACGAACTTGAAGAACGCCTCATGGAGATTTATGAGGAATTATAATAAAAACAAGGAACGGATTAAAATCCGTTCCTTTATTTTTTATTCAGTAGTATAGTTATCGAAATAGCCCTGGATCCAAACGATGGGTGTTCCCTTGTCGCCGGAGCCGGATGTGAGGTCGCAAAGTGATCCGATAAGGTCGGTGAGCTGACGGGGTGTTGTTCCCTCGCTCGCCATTTTGCCCACAAGGTTTTCGTCCTTTTGAACTATTCTTTCCTTGATCGCTTCCTTAAGAGCATCACCCGAAAGATCTGCAAAATCGTTATCCGCAAGGTACTTGAGCTTGAGCTCGTTGGGTGTGCCCTCAAGTCCGTCGGTGTATGCGGGAGAAACAACGGGATCGGCAAGCTCCCAAATCTTACCTACGGGATCCTTGAAAGCGCCGTCGCCGTAAACCATTACCTCAACGTGCTTACCGGTTGCATCGAGCAATCTCTTTTGAATATCTTCCACAACCACCTGACAATCTCTCGGGAAGAGCTTTACCTGCTCGTCAGTCGCCTTGTTAGAGCCGAGGAGACCGTAGTGCTCGTTATAACCCGAGCCGTTAACGCTCTCGGACAAAATGTCGTCAAGGCCGTAAACGATCTCGGCACCCGCCGCCTTGAGCAATCTCTTGCTTCTTGCACGTGTGTGAATATCGCAGGTGAGGACCTTCTTTGTGTAAGGAAGCACCGCGCGGGGATCGTTGGCAAAGATGATCTCACAGTCCGCGCCCTCGGCACGAATGAGCTTTTCATAGAACTCAACGTAGTCAACGCCTGTAAATCTATGCTTTTCGTAGCCGAAAAGCTCTCTATATTTTTCGAGTGTAAGCACGTCGGAATAGGGATTCACGCCCATTTCGTCAACCTTGTCAAGAGAAACGAGGTGATTTCCCACTTCGTCGGAGGGATAGGAGAGCATGAGGACTATCTTCTTGGCACCCCTTGCTATACCCGTAAGACAAACTGAAAAACGGTTGCGGCTAAGAATGGGCAAAATAACTGCCATAGTTTCACCGCCAAATTTCGCTTTAATATCAGCTGCGATATCGTCAACTGTGCAATAGTTACCCTGTGCACGGGCAACGATCGCCTCGGTCATGGCAACCACGTCGCGATCTCTAATCGGAATATTCTCTTCTCTCGATGCCTCGAGAATGCAATTTGTTACTATTTCGGCAATATTGTCGCCATTTCTAATGATGGGCGCTCTAACGCCACGGGATACTGTGCCAATTGTACGGCTCATAGCTCTATCTCCTTTAAAGTAGGATTTTTTAACGAAAAAAGTATATCACTTTTTCCATTCTTTGTAAAGTTATTTTTTATAAAAATTATAAATTTATGCAAAATTAAGGAGCAATCGCCTCAAAAATTTCTTGCATATCGTAAATACGGGTTTTTCTATAGGGATCCTTGTACGCCTCGGCGTTCGCCGTTACAAGCACAAAGCCCTCTCCCGTTTCGGTGTTTTCAATATAGGAAACGAGGCAGTAGCCCGCCATGACCTCGAATCCCGATTTTGCCGCCAATACCGTATAGCCACGCAATATCGTGCTCGGACTTGCGTCAAAGCCGTTTGCTCTATCGTCAAAATCGTTGATTCCCGTGTGGAGCGTGCTATTATAGTACGGAACGTCCTTAACGGACTGAGTTCTATACTGAGTGCCGCCGAAAAGCTCTCGGCAAACGGGATTTTCCATGGCATATGCCATGATCGCCGCAATATCTCGGCAGGTGGATCTATTGTTTTCGCTATCCATACCGATAGCGCCGCCGAAATGCGTGCTTTCGAGTCCTATCTCCTTCGCCTTATCGTTCATAAGATCGACGAATTCGCTCACCGTAAATCCGAGTGCATCGATCACGCAAAGCACCGAATCCGCCGCCGAAAGATAGGTCACTCCGTAAAGGAGATCGCGATAGCTCATGCTTTGTCCAACGAATTCCTCGAGCCCCGCATTTGAAGCTCCGCTGGGCATGCTCGAAATGATATTGGACTTTATCAAATAGGTTTCATCAAGATCCTTGATGTGATCGAGCGCAACGACAACGGTCATTACCTTTGTCATCGATGCGGGATAAATGACCTCGTCCGCGCCCTTGTGGGCAAGCGTTGTCATATCCGAAACACGGATCAAAATTGCATTTTTGGAATAGAGGGTGAGCGAGCTGATATCACTGCCCCCTTGCCTTGCAACGAATTGCTTTTTGTCTGTTACTGTGGCATAGGGCCCCTTGCTTGCATTTGCGTGATGTGAATGCCCGATTTCGCCCCAAGTTGGGAACGAAAAATCGTCGGCAAATGCGGTAAAGAACACCGTTGTCACTATAGCCAAAAGCAATATTGCGGAAACGATAGCGATAGTTGAGAGGCGCGCGTCGTCTATTATGGCGGAGGTGATATGTCGGTTGTGTCCTCCGTTGCTTCGAACACGCAGCTCGCCGCTAATGGGATCGTTATATCTCATTTGGTTTGTTTCTCCGATTAATTATTTTTCATTTCGTCAAGCTTTACCTTGATCGTTTTCATATCCTCAAGCATCTCCTCTTTCTTACGGGGATCGCGCAAGAGAAGTGCGGGATGATACACGGCGGTCATTAAAAATCCGCCCTTTTGCACCCACTGACCGTGCTCTTTGGTAATACGGTAGTTGGGATCGATAAGTCTTTGAGCTGAAATCCTGCCAAGACAAATTATCATTTTGGGCTTGATAAGGCGAACCTGCTCGCGAAGATAGTCCATGCAAGCGTCCTCCTCGTCGGGCTTGGGATCGCGATTCTTCGGAGGGCGGCATTTGAGTATGTTCGCTATGTAAACGCTTTCACGAGGAATGTCGACCGCAAACAAAAATTTGTCAAGAAGCTGTCCTGCCCTGCCCACAAAGGGAGTTCCCGAAAGGTCCTCCTTCTCGCCGGGCGCCTCGCCAACGAACAAAATGTCGGCATTTCTGTTTCCAACGCCGAAAACACAGTTCGTGCGTGTTTTGTGAAGCTCACATTTTTCACACAAAGAGCATTCTTCGTATAATTCTTCCCATGTTTTCATAAGGCAGCACCCCATAAGCAAGATTTGTATGCTCACACAAAATTTGACACATACAAAATTATTATATCAAATTCTCCTCCGCTTTTCAATAGGATATCCCAATATTTTATTCTCAAATTTTGGTAAAACGGAATTTTGCAAGACAAGATTTTTAAAAAAAGGAAGCACTCGCATTTGCGAGTGCTTCAAGTATAAATCATCAAATCTTATACGCTTTATCAACGGGTACAGCAAGGACCAATCCGTTAGCTTCGCTAAGCGCACCGTGCTCACGGTTCACCGCTTCCATAATTTGCGTTGCGACTCCCGCAGGAGAAAAAATAACGATAATATCCTTTTCCTGATGTGCAGCGTTTTCACCGAGCTGTTCCATTATTCCGTTGTCTGCAAGTCTTGCACGCAAAACTGTACCGCCCATGGCACCTGCCTTTTTAGCAGTTTCCATGACCGCATCGGTATATCCTTGATTAACCGAAACAAGAATAAGCTGATTCTTTTGTCCGCCTTTCACCTTCTTTTTACCTCCTGTGTCATTCGCCTTGACCGAAGCTCTCGTAATGAGCTCTGAGGCGATTCGATTTATAGCTGAGAGCTTAACGCAAATCATCAATCCGCCATACTCAAAGCTGCCGCTTAACTGGTTTGACAAATTGTATGCATAGGCATTGATCACGTCCTCGGTTGCAAGAGTAATGATAATGTCCTTATCATTAGTACCAAGTCCAAAGATGTCCATCATCTCGGAGGGAGCAGTTCCCTTTCCCGTGGTTTGCAAATGGATTCCCATTCCGTTTTCCTTGAGCGCGTTCATATATTTTGCTGCCTTACCACGAGTTATGATGGAAAAAACGAGCATAATACGGTTATTAATTTCAGCCATTATGCCACCTCCTCGTAGTAGATCATATCGTCTTCAAGACTAAGGATTTCCTGCTTAGCTTGAGCAAGCTGCTTCTTGCGCTTAATCTCACCCCAAAGTCCCATTACCTGAATAGCGATGAGGGGAGTCATAGCAACCATTGCAACGATTCCGAAAGCATCGGTAAGAACGTTTCCTCCGAGCGCCTCGCACGCGCCGATGGCAAAGGGCAAAATGAACGTTGTAGACATAGGTCCCGAAGCAACGCCACCCGAGTCAAACGCGATACCTGTATAAATGGGGGGCACAAAAAACGTGATAACAAGCGAGATCACATAGCCGAATATCAATATCGGCAAAACGGGAATTCCCGTTAAAACTCTAAGCATCGCAATACCAACGGAGATTCCCACACCGATGGAAAGCGCAAGTCCGATTGATTTTTGTGATACCGAACCGTTCGTTATCTCTTCAACCTGCTTTTTGAGTGAATGAACGGCGGGCTCGGCACTAACAACGAAATATCCCATAAGCGCGCCGATGGGAATGAGCATAAATTTCACGTCCCCTTGAGCGATGCGAGAGCCGATAAGACGTCCTGCAGGCATAAATCCAACGTTTGCTCCCGTAAGGAAGAAAACAAGTCCAATATATGTATAAACAAAGCCGACAGCCATTCTAAGAAGCTGGTGCTTATTAAACTTTTTACTTGCAAGCTGGAAGATCACCAAAACCGCCAAAATGGGCAACAGTGCTCCAAGCACCTCCTCGGCATATTGGGGGAGTCCGTGCACGAACGCATCAAACGCCTCCTTGGTTGTTTCCGCTATAACTATAGTGGTTTGTGTGGTTTCACTTGTCGGCTTGAACACGATACTGAGCAAAAGCACCGAGAGAATGGGGCCTATCGAACAAAGTGCGATAAGACCGAAGGAATTTTCGCGCGCGTTCTTAGACGTGCTCATGGCCGCCATACCTGCACCGAGAGCCATTACGAAGGGCACCGTGATGGGTCCCGTGGTAACTCCACCCGAGTCAAACGCCGTGGGAATGAAATCCTTAGGAGCAAAGAATGCAAGCACGATGGCAACTCCGTAAAACACGAGCAAGAGATTGTTCAGCTTGATTCCCTTTCTTGAACGGATCATTGAGATCGCAAGGAAGATACCCACTCCGATTGCAACGGAAAGTATGAGTACCATATTGGGAATCGAGGGCACCTGCTCGGCAAGAACGGTAAGGTCGGGCTCGGCTATCGTGATGATAACTCCGAGTGCAAAGCAAACGATGAGCGGGATCGCTATCTTTTTTGCTTTTCCGAGAGTAGAACCGATTCCTTCACCGAGCGGCTCCATTGAAATGCCCGATCCAAGGGTGAAAAATCCCATTCCGACGATGAGAAGCAGCGTTCCGAAAAGGAACATAACGAGCACTCCGCTCTCCATCGGAGCAAAGGTAACGGAAAGGATCAATACTATAGCAAAAATCGGCAATACGGACTGTATCGCTTCCTTTAAAACCTTGATAAGATTATTCATAGCACTTCTCCTTTCTGCAAAAAATATACCTATTAATTATATATCAATGATTATTAAATGTCAAGACCGTTTAGAACAAATTTGCACTCTTTTAAGATAATTCACCTATACCTTGGCGAAATTTTGACAAAAACGAGAAAAGCGGAGCAATCCATCTTGCTCCGCTTTAAGCGTTCGGTACGACCTTGAATGCTGTTGGCTCTCGCACGCAACCGATATTGATTTTTATTGCCTATACTCGTATTCTCCGCGATGCTTGTTCCAAAGCTTTCTAATGGGTCTTGAGAGCGCAAAGCAACGCTTTCCTCTAACCAAATATACGATGGCATCAATGACCGATATGATGGGCAGTACGATCAAAATCAAGGCAAATATACCGAGCATCACTATGTTCTTGATGCCGTTGCCGTCAAGGGGCACCTCACCCCTCAAAACCTCTAAAACCGCCTCCCCGAGTCCAAGCTCTAACAAAAAGCCAAAGATAAATGAAAGGGGCACACAAATGACAACGATTTGAAGCACGTCGGTAAGGATTACCTCCAAGGCATCGTGAGGATTGGTCCATTTCGAATGTCGGGGAAATCCGCCGTCAACCGTAGTGCCGTTTTCTCGCAAATTGGATTCGTCAGCCCCAACCCTTTCCTCGTTATTTCTTTTTTTCTTCATCATTTTACTCCAAAAGTTTATTGATCATTTCCATTCGCCCGTGTTGGGATCGTATTTTCCCTGCCCCGCCTCGGGATCGCTCTTGCTTGTTGAGGCACCGCCATTGCCTCCCTTATTCTTGTTTACGATAGCTATCACAATGATTGCCGTAACCACGATAAGTATGATTATCAATGCCGCCTTGCCGTCGCCCTTGGATGATTCGAAGATATCCTCACCCTCCTCGACCACGATGGCAATGTTGATTCCCGTTTCCTCGGTGAATTCTCTAAGCGCCTTGTCAACCACCGTTGAATCGATAGTCAGCGCGCTGTTGTTGTAGAGCTTAGAAAAGCTCGTGTCAACATTTCCCGTGGGTCTTTCTACTAAGGCAGAAACCTTGCCCTTCATGGTGTTCACGATGCTCCTAAAACCCGTCGGCAATGCGTATTCGTAATAGGAAGGTATCGCATTCTTTGTCACGGATCTAAAATAATCGCCAAAAAGCATGCTAACCTCCTCGTCTATCTCGTTTCCGCCCCAAGGAATACATTCATAGCCGTCATATCCTTCGTAAACTGTGAAAACTATAAGTATGTTCTCCTCGTAGCTCTCGGTTTCCGAAAAAGCTTTAAAATATTGATCGTTGGCATATGCCTGGAATGTCGATTCGCTGTATATGATATCCGAATTGGGATCGAACGTCGCTCCGTTGCCCGAGGGCATAGCAACAAGGTAAACTATAAAGAAAATTGCGAGCATGATCAACGCAAAAAAGATAAATGCCGATCCTGCGCATCCGCCTCCGTAATAACGGGGACGGTGAAATCTCGGCCCAAAAAAGATAAAGGGACGAGGTCTGTGATAATGAGGGCCGTGATGATGCGGGCCCCTCGGTCCGTGATGCATTCCACCACCGAAGCCGCCTCCGCTAAAACCGCCGCCGCGTGCGCCGCCACTAAAGCCGCCGCCTCTTGTTCCACCCATA
>JAZRCO010000142.1:0-3430 GCA_045659855.1 Eubacteriales bacterium
TTTTTGAGCCCTGAGCCATATAGGATACGAAATCCTTTTTGCCCACAAAATACTGTGCGGCAAGGTTCATTCTCTCCACCGCCTCGTCCGAATAGACGCTCGGCACGTGGTAGGCGCGATCCGATTCGAAGGGATTCTTCACGGGATCATTCCAAATTCTATAGACGTATTCCTTATATTTGACGTCGTATCTCGGATGAAACTCGCTATCGACCATTCGTGCCTCAAGCACCGAGATATCGTCGGGCAAAACCGAGTTAAAGGCAAGAGGAACGCTCTTCATCGGTATAGTACACTCGAGCATATTCTCTCCCTTTTTGGAAACGCACACGTAAAATGCGTTTGCGTGGACTCCGCTATCCGTTCTACTGCAGCCGACGATGTCGCAATCAAAGCCGAATATCCTGCTTGACGCCTCGTTGAGCTTTTGCTGAACGGTTGACTTATCGGGTTGAACCTGATATCCGTTATAGCCCGTTCCGAGAAAGCTTATTTTAAGCAATAATTTCATATCGTTACTCCGTTAGAAAGGAAGGTATGGGCTTGCAAGCACGTTGATGCAAACCACTGCCGCGCCGAACAAAACGACACTCACAAGAGCCAAAATATCATTTGCGGTGCATTTGAGTATCTTCATTCTCGTTCTACCCTCCCCACCCTTATAGCAACGGCATTCCATTGCGGTGGCAAGGTCGAGCGCATGGCGGATCGACGATGAGAAGAGCGGTATTAGAATGGGAATGAGCGCCTTTGCTCTTTGAACAAGACTTCCGTTTGTAAAGTCCGCACCCCTCGCCTTTTGCGCGCTCATTATCTTATCCGCCTCCTCCATTAGAGTGGGGATAAAGCGAAGTGCAATGGTCATTATCATTGCAAAATCGTGAACGGGCAAGCCGAGCTTTTTGAGGGGAGAAAAGAGTCTTTCGATTCCGTCGGTAAGTGCGATGGGTGTCGTTGTATAGGTAAGCAAGATACTGCTTCCGATAATCAAAACGAAGATTCTTATAATGAGAAACAGGGCGTTGACAAGTCCTTCGGTATATATGGTTACAAATCCCCAATCAAGCAAGGGTTCGCCCTCTCCCGTAGTCCAAAAAATATTGATAATTGCAGTAAATGCAATGATGAAAACTATCATCCTCACCGATCTCAAAACTATTTTGATCGGTATATGTGAAAGCAATATAAGTGCAAGAGCCGATAAGAGCAAAAGTGCCATCGAAATGACGTTCGACGATAGAAACACTATCACTATATACAAGACGGCAAGTACTATCTTGACTCTCGGATCGAGCGCATGTATCGGTGAATCGACAGCGTAATACTGTCCAAGCGTTATATTCTTCATGCTGATATAATTAACCTTTCAAAATTCGCGCAATCTCTTTGACGGCGGCGTCCGTAGTATAAATTCCGTTATTTACCTCTATTCCACGGGCGCTGAGCTCGTGCATAAGCAGTGTGATTTGGGGCACGGCAAGTCCTATGCTCTCAAGCATTTGAGATTTGGAAAAGACCTCGTCACGTGTGCCATTCAAGACGACCTCACCGTGTGAGAGCACAATGATATCGTCGCAAAGGCGAGCCATATCCTCCATACTGTGGCTAACGATGATGACGGTTGCTCCCGTGCTTTCACGGTATTTGAATACGCCATCAAGAATTGCGTCTCTTCCCTGTGGGTCAAGTCCTGCCGCGGGCTCGTCGAGAACGAGCACCTCGGGACGCATTGCGATTACGCCCGCAATAGCAACTCTTCTCTTTTGTCCGCCCGAAAGGTCGAAGGGATTCTTGGAAAGCACCTCGGGATCGAGTCCAACAAAATCGATCGCTTCTCTGATCCTCTTCGATATTTCCTCCTCGCTAAGTCCCATATTTCTTGGGCCGAACGCAATGTCCTTTTCCACGGTTTCCTCAAAGAGCTGATACTCGGGATACTGCATTACAAGTCCCACGCGGAAACGGACCTTGCCAATCTCCTTGGGCTTTTCCCAAATATCCACGCCGTCAAGATATATCTTGCCCTCGCTGGGTGTAGCCAATCCGTTAAGAAGCTGGAGCATCGTGCTCTTTCCGCTTCCCGTATGACCTATAAGACCTGTGATGGAGCCGGCTTTGATCCCTATATTAACTTTTTTTAATGCTTCCTTACAGTAGGCCGTTCCCTTTCCGTAAAAGAAAGAGACGTCCTCAAGTCTTATTTTATCCATTATCTCTTTTTAAGTGCCGCCTCTATCGCGTCCGCACATGCACGGGGCGTGTGGCACTCTCCTTCAATATTGATTCCTTGCTGCTTAAGTGAGTGAATGAGGGATACGCACTGGGGCACGTCAAGTCCGCATTTTTCAAGTCTTTCGGGATTTGAAAAGATTTGCGTGGGTGTGCCGTCCATGAGTATCTCACCGTCGTCAAGAACAACGATTCTATTCGCTCTTGCCGCCTCATCCATATAGTGAGTTATCATAACCACCGTGATTCCGTGTTCACGGTTGAGCTTTTCGATGGTATTCATAATATCCCTTCTGCCAAGGGGATCGAGCATGGCTGTTGACTCGTCGAATATCATGCAGTCGGGCTTCATTGCAAGAATGCCCGCAATTGCTATTCTTTGCTTTTGACCGCCCGAAAGACGCGCGGGCTCGCTCTTTGCGTGATCACTCATGCCGACCACCGCAAGTGCTTCGTCAACTCTACGGCGAATCTCCCCCGGCTCGATACCGAGATTCTCGGGACCGAAGGCAACGTCGTCCTCAACTATGGTTGCGACGAGCTGATTATCGGGATTTTGGAACACCATTCCCACCTTTTTACGAAGCTCGAAGACGTCCTCCTCGGTTATGCTTGGGTTGGTAATGTCCTTGCCGTCTATATATATCTTGCCCGAATCGGGCTCAAGTATCATATTGAGGAGCTTGGCGAGCGTGCTCTTTCCCGAGCCGTTATGACCGAGAACGGCAAGATATTCGCCTTTTTTGATATCAAGACTGATATTCTTCAAAACGGACGTTCTTCCGCCGTCGTCCTCCTCGTAGGAGATACATATATTTTCTATTTTGATGTAAGAATCAGAATTCACCTTTGTGATTTTCCTTTCTCTATTGCCTTTTGTTTTGGTAATTATTTGCTCTCCTGCCATCTCGCACTTGCACCGCAGGGCATGAAGCCACCCGTGTATTTTACGGGGAGGGCTATCTCGCTTGCCTCACACTTGCCACCGTGAATCTTTGAGATGCGAAGGTCAACTATGTAGCTCATAGTCAAGGGGGAGAGTCCCGTTGTGTAGGAGTTGATGAGGAAAAATAGCGGATTGTCGGAAAGCACCTTTGAGGTGAGCGCAACGAGATCGTCTATGCTATCCTCTATCTTCCATATTTCGCCCGAGGGTCCTCTACCGTAGGAGGGCGGGTCCATAATGACCGCATCGTATTTA
>JAZRCO010000143.1:0-6882 GCA_045659855.1 Eubacteriales bacterium
CCCATGGATGTATCGTCTTGGAAGAAGCAGGACAAACCCGTAATTTCAAGAAATGATGAGTATATGGGATGTGGGCACTGTTCCGTAATTGAAGAAGAAAATTTAATTTTCTTCCACGCTTGGCGCACCGATGCCGAGAGAATCGAATGGAATACAGTTTATCCCATCTGCGCAAAATACCGTCTTGATGGCGAAAAATTTGTGATCGAATAAGATCGACAATTAATTAGTTAAATATATTTTATATATTTAAAATAAAATCGCGTTTGAGGAAAACCGATGGGGCGAATTTTCTAACGCCACCGTATATATCGGCCAAAAGAACGCAAGAAGGAGAACAGTATGTCAACAGTAACACTCAAGCATGTGTACAAAATCTACGAGAACGCTGAGAAAAAGCCCAATACTGAGGTTAAGCCCGCGGTTTCCGACTTTTGCATGGAAATTCAGGACAAGGAATTCATCGTGTTCGTAGGACCCTCCGGTTGCGGTAAGTCAACCACTCTTCGTATGATCGCAGGTCTTGAAGAGATCTCCGACGGTGAAATTTGGATCGACGACACACTCGTTAACGACGTTGCTCCCAAGGACAGAGATATCGCAATGGTATTCCAGAACTATGCACTCTATCCCCACATGACCGTTTACGACAATATGGCGTTCGGTCTTAAGCTCCGTAAGGTAGCTGACGTTAAGAGAGATAAAGAGGGCAAGCCCATCCTTGACGAGAACGGCAAGGAAATTCCCGTAATGAGAAAGTACACAAAGCAGGAAATCGATGTTAAGGTAAAATCAGCAGCGAAGATCCTTGCAATCGAAGAGTACCTTAAGAGAAAACCCAAGGCACTTTCCGGCGGTCAGCGTCAAAGAGTTGCGCTTGGTAGAACCATCGTTCGCAATCCCAAGGTATTCCTCCTCGACGAGCCCCTTTCCAACCTTGACGCAAAGCTTAGAGCAACGATGAGAAGTGAGATCATCAAGCTTCACGATCAGCTCGGCGCAACGTTCATTTACGTAACTCACGACCAGGTTGAAGCTATGACAATGGGTACAAGAATCGTTGTTATGAAGGACGGCTTCGTTCAGCAGATCGGTGCTCCTCAGGAGCTTTACGATTATCCCATCAACACATTCGTTGCAGGATTTATCGGCACACCTCAAATGAACTTCTTTGAGGGCCACATTACTCCCAACGGTGAAATCACATTTGCAAATAACCAAAAGATCAAGCTCTCCAAGGAAGCTCTTGCTAACTTTGACGAGAACAAGATCGGCAGCGGCCTTGATATTATCATGGGCGTTCGTCCCGGCGACCTCAAGGTGCTTGACGAAGCAAGTGATATGAGCGTTTCCGCAAGAGTTGAGGTTATCGAAGCACTCGGTAATGAGACCATTATCTATGCTAACCTTGATAAGGAAGCTGACGGCTCCATCGAAAAGAGCCCCACAAGCATCGTAGCTTCTGCAAAGCTTAAGAAGAATCCTGCAAGAAAGAGTGAGATTATTCTCGGTCTTGACGAAGAGGCAATTCATCTCTTTGATAGAGCAACTGAAAGAAGCATCAGAAAGTAATTACATAAATAAAAGGCAGTCGTTTCGACTGCCTTTTTTATATTGTAAAAAATAGTTTTATATACCGTACATAATCCACAAATATATGTATGCGGGGATAATGGCTGCCAACGTGAAGGGAATACCGATCTTAAAGAAATCGGAGTTCTTGACCGTATAACCTTCTTTGCGAAGAATGCCAATGCCTGTGATGTTAGCGGATGCGCCGATGGGTGTGCAGTTGCCGCCGAGGGTTGCGCCCGAGAGCAAACCGAAATAGAGAACTGTGGGGTCGATATTAAGCGTTGCCGCAAGCCCTGCGATAACGGGTATCATTGTAGCAACGTAGGGAATATTATCAATAAATGCCGAAATTACTACCGATGCCCATACAATTACGGTATAAAGAACAAATACGTTTCCGCCACCCATTTGTGCCAAGAGATTTGCCGCGGCGTCGATAACGCCCTGCTCCGAAATACCGCCTATCATTATAAAGAGACCGACTAAAAGTCCGATCGTTTCAAAATCTATTGCCTTTAAGGGCTCAACGATAGCGGATACGTTCTTTTTGCGAATGAAATTATATACAAGTCCGATCACGAGCAAGCAGCAGCAAATAAGACCGTTGGTTATGTCGGGCTTGTTGGGAATAAAGGAAGCTGCGATAAGCAAAACGATCGTGCCAAGCAAGAGGGCGGTGGGAATGTAATCGTTTACCTTGGCTCTCTCGTTTGTTCTTGGGATCTCGGCTTTCTCTTTTCTAAAGATAAATGCGATAATTATTGCTGAAAGCAATGCGCCAAGCTCAACTGCAAAGAACATACCGGGTCTGTCTTTGTACCAGAAGAAGTCCATAAAGCTCATATCGAGAGCTGAGCCGAGCATAATTGCCGTCGTATCGCCAACCAAGGTTGCCGCGCCCTGCAAGTTTGAGGACACTGCAATTACGATGATAAAGGGCACGGGATTGGTTTTTAACTTTTTGCATATTTCGAGCGCTACGGGCGCTATCATAAGTACGGTTGCCACGTTGTCAACGAAAGCGGAAATAATACCTGCGAAAAGTCCCATTGCAACGGCAGCCCATTGAATGTTTGGAACCTTTTCCATAATCACATCAGCTAACAGCTCGGGCATTTTGCTTTCAATAAACAGGGATACTATACCCATTGTTCCCGCAATCATAAGAAGCACGTTGAAATCGATTGTGCTAAGAAGATTGTTGAAGGGTAGCATCCCCGAAACAATGAAAATAAGGGCGGAGCCAAGAGCAATATACGGTCTGTATTTGCTGAATACGAGCATTAACACATAGGTTAATGCAAAAAGTCCTAAAGCTAAGTACATCATAGTGAATATATTCCTTTCAATTAATTTTTTGAGATCCGACGGGATTTACAATACTGTATCCAATATTAACGAGATGGTCCGCGACTCGTTCAAGTCCGAGGACTGCCGATGAATAGTAGGGGCTGACTTCTACAGTGCAATTTCCTTCGGCAAGACGCGAAAAATGGCTTGAGGTCAGCTCCTGTTTCATTTCGTCAACCTTTTCTTCCAAACAAGTCAAGTTCGGCAAGCCGTCCTTGTTCATATTTTCAAATGCATCCTTGGATATGGCAAGCATCTCCAAAACCGCCTCACGCATCTTGGAAAGATCGTTTCGGGCTTTGTCGGAAAACTCGATTTCCTTGCGTAGCATTTCTTCGCCGATTTCATAGAAGTTTTCGGCATGGTCGCCGATTCGCTCAAGGTCGTTGAGAACGTGAAAATATGAGCCGATTATTTGCTCGTCGCTTTGAGAGGCATTTGAGGAGAGCTTTATCAAAAACTTGGTAAGCGCGCCGTTGGTAAAATCTATAATGCTTTCATTTTTCTTGATGCGCTCACCACTCACTGCGGAAGCTCTTTCCATAGCGACAAACGAAAGATTTACGTTTTCCTCTACCAAGCTGAGCATGTAGTCCATTTCCTTTTTGACCTGCATCAAGGCGATCGGGGGAGTGGACAAAAGTCTGTCATCAACGTATTTAAGAGCCATTTCTTCTTCCAAAGGTTGATTATCCTTTATTATAAGACAAGAGTATTTAACGAGATACCTTGTGAATGGAAGGAGAATACAAGTGGTTGTGAAGTTAAATATTACGTGGAAAACTGAAACTCGCATTTGTAATGCCATAGGATCACTTCCGGGGAAGAGATAAACCAAAATATCAACTGCGGGCTCTCTAAATATCCAAATAAGAGCCGTGAAGAATACAGTTCCAAGTACGTTAAAGGTAAAGTGGATAAGAGCCACACGCTTTGAATTGGCATTAGCTCCAATGGATGCAAGCAGGGCAGTAACACAGGTACCTATGTTAGCACCGAGAATGATGAACAATGCAAGGTCAAGTGGAAGCACTCCCGCACCGACCATCGTGATAACAACGCCCGTTGATGCCGAGGAGCTTTGTATCAGCGCGGTAAAAATTATCCCCACTAATATCAACAAAAGCGGGAAATCTATTGCTTTGAATATATTTGTAAATAAATTTTCCACAAGCGGATTTCCAAACGCTTGCTCACTGCTCATAACGTTTAATCCAACAAAGATAAGTCCAAGTCCCGAGCAAAGACTTCCTGCAATCTTAATTTTTTCACTTTTGAAAAAGCCCATCATAACTCCGGCAAACGCTAGGAGATACATAAGCATATTAAAATAATCATTCTTCAAGGCCACCAGCACACCCGTTATGGTCGTACCGATATTGGCGCCCATTATGATTGGGGTTGCTTGCATCAGCGTCATAACACCGGCATTAACCAAACCGATGACCATAACCGACGTTGCGGAAGAGCTTTGTATTATAGCTGTAACGCCTGCTCCGATACTAACGCCCGATAGGGTGTTGTTACTGATTTTCTCAAGCATTCTTTTCATACCGCCACCGGCGCTTTTTTCGAGTGCATCGCTCATAAAATTCATGCCAACGATAAAAACGCCCACACCCGCAAGTAGCCAGATAAGACTGCTGATTAACTGTAATATTTCAGTTCCTGACAACATAAAAACTCCTTGTGTAATATCATTTGAGTTAATTCATCAAGTAATATACTATCATATTTTCGGCTAAGGAACAGTAAAGAAAAAGCGGTAATACGATACTTGCGTATCATATTACCGCAAAGGGGTTAGCCCTTCATACGATATCCAATTCCGAGCTCGTTTACGATGTAACTTATCTTTCCCGGGTGTGCGCCAAATTTTTTGCGAATATTCGCCATATTCACCTGCAATTTTTTAATGCTTGCTTCGTCCGGATACTCGCGCCAAACGGCCTTGATAATCGATGCATAGGTCATCATTTTGCCACAATGCTCCGATAGCACCGCAACAATATTGTATTCGGTTTGAGTAAGCTTGATTTCCTTTTCACCAATGAATACCTGCCTTGCATCATAGTCAATGGTGAGGTCGTCCACGGTGAATTTTCGTCCCGGAAGGCGAGCTTCCGTGTAGCTGTGTCTGTTATTTCGCAAAGCAGTTCTTACACGAGCGAGCAATTCGTCCGAGCCAAAGGGCTTCGTTATGTAGTCGTTTGCGCCCATATCAAGCATTCTAACCTTTTCTTGCTCCTCGTTTCTTGCTGAAAGAATGATGATTGGCGTAAGGTCATTTTCGCGAATTTCTTGCACAAAAACACTGCCGTCCTTGTCAGGAAGTCCAAGGTCAAGAATTACAAGGTCGGGAACGTGAGAAAAGTACAACGTCTTTGCCATAGCATAGCTTCCCGCAGTTATTACTTGATATTCGTTGGCTTCAAGAAGCGCGCTGACAAAGGTTTGAATATTTATTTCGTCTTCTATAAAGAGAATTTTATATTTGTTTTTGTTCATTTGAAATATCCTCCTGCGTGGATAGCGAGAATCTAAACACAGCCCCGCCTGTCTTCGCATTTTCGGCAGTTATGCTTCCACCGTGCGCCTTAATGATGCTCGCACAAACTGAAAGTCCAATTCCCAAATTGCGTTTTTGAGTATCGTAAACCTCCGTGAGCTTGGGATTATATCCAGAAAACAGCGTGTCCAATTTATCCTTGTCAATACCGCAACCGTTGTCGGCAATCTCAAAAATCGCCTTATTTCCAATCGTAAACACGCGCAAGGAAAGCTTTGTGAAGCCCTTTGCGTGATGCACCGCATTTTCCAATATATTGATTATAACTTGCTCAATCAAGATGGCGTCCATAGGTATCAACACAAGCTCTTCGGGAATGTCGATCTCTATGTTTTGCGATGGGTATCGCTTTTTAAATTTAATTATGACGGCATCAATTAGCTCTTCAAGAACGATGGACGTTTTCAAAAGCTTAACCTTGCTGTTATCTATGCGGGTAATAGAAAGAAGATTTTCCACTATGCGAATTAGCCACTCCGCATCTTCTTTGATGCCTGTAGCCATTTGAAGCTTTTGAGTGTCGTTCAATTTGTCATAGTTGTCAACTATAGAGGAGCTTGCTCCGTAGATAGTAGTAAGCGGTGTTCTCAAGTCGTGAGATACTGCTCTAAGCAAGTTTGCTCGCATGCGCTCCATTTCGCCTTCTGCCTTTATTTCCTGCCACTTTTTTAATTTGGTGGTGAACATACTCGTCAAAAAGGCAATAATGAGCATCACAATGGCAGAGAATATGTTTTCGGGTACGGAAAAGTCCATATCAAAGTAGGGGTATGTGAATGCGTAGTTGATTATTATTACACTTGCTACCGTTGAAAGAATTCCACACCAAAATCCGTCGGTTGCAAGGGATATGATGAAAACTGCAAAAGCATATAGGGTTGTAACGTGTTCGGATATATCCAAGTAATCCTGCAACAAAACGCTTATTCCAAAAGCTGCAAGTAAAACGGTAACAGTTATGAGAAAATCCTTCAATCGACTTTTTGCTTTTTTGCTCATAAGCACTCCTTTACATTAAACTGAATAAATTATACCACATATTGAACTAAGATGTGGTAAAGCATCTACGAGTATTCTTCATATATTATACATCATAATCGCAGCTATTTCAAGTTGAGTTTCAAATAATAAAAAAATCGCATAAAGCGGCATTCTCACGGGAAGGTTCACTCGCACACTCGTGAACTAAATTTGCCGAGGAGTTCCCGTGCGAGCACGGAACGTCCTTTCGTCAAATTTGCGAACCCGATCCCGAACGCAAGCGTTCGGGGATGGGTGATTAACGAGGGAAGGCAAGAAGGCATGACCTCATAAAGCAATATTCTCAACGGGAAGGTTCACTCGCACACTCGTGAACTAAATTTGCCGAGGAGTTCCCGTGCGAGCAC
>JAZRCO010000144.1:0-19733 GCA_045659855.1 Eubacteriales bacterium
GGATCGTTTGCGATCTGCGCCATAAGGATGTTCTTTTCCTCTTCGATAACGGAAGCAGGAACGGACTCCTTGTTAAGATATGCAACAGGATATGCACCAACCTGAAGAGCGATGTTCTTTGCGAACTCAGCAAAACCAGGGTGGTTTACAGCTGCTTCATCAGCATCGAAGGATACGATAACGCCGATAGAACCAAGACCGTGAATGTATGTGCTTGTTGTACCCTCAACGATTACGAAACGACGGATGTCAAGCTTCTCACCGATCATTGCGATCTTTTCAACGAGAGAATCCTTAACGAGTGTTTCAGTACCGTCAAACTTTGTGTTAAGAAGAGCTTCAAGATCAGCGGGCTTGCAAGCGATAACTGTTCTAAGAAGACCCTTAACGAATTCCTTAAATGTATCGTTCTTAGCAACGAAGTCTGTTTCAGAGTTAACTTCGATCATAGCGGATACGTTGCCGATTGTCATGATATCAACGATACCCTCAGCTGCAATTCTGCTTTCCTTCTTAGCAGCAGTAGCAAGACCCTTTTCACGAAGAAGCTTAACTGCCTTTTCGATGTCGCCTTCAGCCTCAACAAGAGCCTTCTTGCAGTCCATCATACCAAGTCCTGTTTTTGCGCGCAAAGCCGCAACGTCTTTTGCTGTAATATTTGCCATTATTTTACCCTCACTTAAATTTAAGATTTAAATTATTCTGCTGCTTCTTCAACAGGAGCTTCTGTTGTTTCTGCAACTGTCTGTTCGCCCTGTCTACCCTCGATAACTGCGTCAGCAATTACGGAAGAGATAAGCTTGATAGCGCGGATAGCGTCATCGTTACCGGGAATTACATAGTCAGCATCGTCGGGATCGCAGTTTGTGTCAACGATAGCAACAACCGGAATACCAAGCTTCTTTGCTTCGAGAACTGCGTTTCTTTCCTTCTTGGGGTCAACGATGAAGATTGCTGCAGGAAGTGTATCCATATCCTTGATACCGCCGTAGCTCTTTTCAAGGTCGAAGATTTCCTTCTGCTTTGTAGCAACTTCCTTCTTAGGAAGAAGATCGAATGTGCCGTCTTCCTGCATCTTTGTAAGAGCGTTAAGACGAGCGATGGACTTCTTAATTGTCTTGTGGTTTGTAAGCATACCACCGGGCCAACGAACGTTTACGTAGTACATACCGCAACGTGTTGCTTCTTCTTTGATAGCATCAGTTGCCTGCTTCTTTGTACCAACGAAAAGAATGTTGCCACCCTCTGCAGCGATATCACGTACGAACATGTAAGCTTCTTCAAACTTCTTAACTGTTTTCTGAAGGTCGATGATGTAGATACCGTTTCTTTCTGTGAAGATGTACTCACTCATCTTGGGGTTCCATCTTCTTGTGTGATGTCCAAAATGGACGCCAGCTTCGAGAAGCTGCTTAATTGAAATAATTGACATGTTTCATGTCCTCCTTCGGTTTTTTCCACCACAGAAAGCTAACAATCGCAATCGCAAATACTTGCGACACCGGCATTGTTTCGAGCAACTGTGTGTGTATTTTTTATGTATTGCGCGCTTTTCCGCACAATTACAAACGATTATAACATATATATATATAACTTTGCAATAGCCAATTTCAAAGTTTACAGTTTGTTTACAATTAGTCGTTCTTGAATAGCTTCTTTTTGCGTTTTTTGAAGAAATCCTTGAGCTCATCCGATTGATATCTTACAAGCACAATATCTTCGCCAATGCACTCTATTCTACTCCAAGGAATGCATAGCGTATCCCCTTGGCACAGTCCTAAGAATCCATCATCAGTTCTAACAATCAATGCGGTAATACTTCCGCTACACACGTCGAATTCGAAATCGGATGCGCATCCAAGTCTTGCACCGTCGCACAGGTTGATTATTTCCTTTCTCCTCAAATCAGCGGTTGATATCGTATTCATACTAATTCCCCTTTAAAGAATTTAAGCACCGACTTTTAGTCGGTGCTTTTAATGGCATTATTTCTTTTCTATGTATTTAACGTTTACGGGCTTTATGCCTGTTTGTTCATAGACGATTTCGTTGATTTGTGACATTTGATTGGGAAGCAAGCCCTCGCTCATTACAACCACGGTGCACATACCGTCGTTAATGATTGCAACGCATTGCTCAAAGCCCTTTGCCATTACCATTGCTTCAATATTCGCCTCTGCCTCGATATTTGCCGCCATAGTTGCGATATCCTCAAGCGCCTGATTCTTTTCAGCGGTATCGCTTTCAGCTGAATCCACTACGTTTTGAAGCACTGCAAGTGCCTCGTCACGAGCTCTATCTCGGCTGACCTGAGTTGATGCGAAATATGCCAAAACCTCGTTTGTTTGTTCGTCAACGTTATCTCCGACTGCATTGGTATTGTCGTTGTAGTCGTAGCCGTCCTTGTTGGGCTCGGCAAACAAGATCCAGTTAAGACAAACTGCAACACCTATCAGTAAGACTGATCCAATTATTATGAGATTTCTCTTACCGATTCTCGCAAAGAAACCCTTCACCTTATCGAGTATACTCTCTTGCTCGGTTTCTATCAATTCGTACTTTTCTTCAGTATTCATAAATTTTTCCTCCATTTGTTTAGTACACTATATTTATATTCACGTTTTTGCTCTTTAGAACGTATAATGATTAGTTTTTTCCTTCGGTGACGTATATTTTATTCTTGGGCAGGTTAAATACTGCGGATATCATATTGATGATTTCATTTGCGACTATCGGATTACCTCCTCCCCGACATACTATTGCCACACCCGAGATGCTCGGCATTCTCTCGAGTAGGCACACCATGCTTTCGTCACTTCCCGATCCTACTGTTACGTATTTCTTCTCTGTATTGCCGCCGTTAGCATTGGATTTCGTTTCCTCATTGTATGCGTACACGGTTTCAAAGCCACTCTCAAGATAGACGCTCACCTTAACGTCATATGCACCCTTAACACTCGAGCAAAGCTTTTGAATCTTTTCCTCGATACCTACTTCATATTCGGCAAGTCTATCGTTAGCATTAGGTGATGACGATTGCTTTTTCTCAGGCATTAATAGCAGTAAAAGTGCTAATGCCAAAAGAATGATAATGATCACTATACTTTTTTGCTTTTTGAAATAAGTAAATATGCCTTCGGGTCTAACTCTCTTTTCTTGCATTTTTTCCTCCTATATTATTTTTTATGTATGAGCACTTGGACATCGTATCCAAAGAGATTTGACAGTCGATTTTCAATGATATACGGGTTCTTGAAGATAGCATTCCCCGACAGTAAAACCTCGATCAATGATAGCTTGACGCCGTCGCTTGAGCGATCGACAAGGATATTTATCCTTGCATCCTCTTGATAGATTCCGAATTCAGCTTCAAGCAATTCGTATATTTTATCCTCAAGCTGTTGCGACGAATTATTTGTTAGAAATTCATTTAAAATTTCGTTATAATCGTTTTTGTCTTCCAATTCATTTGATATTTTGTCCTTGATTGAATCTATGAGCCCATCGTTTATCTCACTAACAAGCGCGGTAATTGGGGATGCGGCTACACAAAGAACAATTAGCATTCCAATGAATCTAACGTATTTTTGTATCCCGTTATGCGAGGGCGTTATTGCCTCACACAAGCCAACGGCAATCGAGGTGATTATTAGAGATAACAGGTAATTATTCATATTAGCTTAAGGGAGATGCGGTCTTAACGAATACCGTCATAAGCAAAAGAAGAGCAATTGAGGTTATTAGAAGAATTCCCAAAGCATAGCCGTAGATACTTGAAACTTCATTCAAAACACTTCCCTCCTTTGAGCAATTTAGAAGTCCTGCAACGGCATTTGAGATGATGAGTGCCGTTCTATATAGAAACATAGAAATAACCGTGGGCAATATCATTATTGAGAAAATGATGATCAGTGTGACGCCAACGCTTGAGCGAAGATATTCGATGCTTGCGCCGGCCGTTCTCAATGATTCTCCAACAGTGCTTCCAACAACAGGAATCATTTGACTTGCTAACATCTTGGCCGCCTTAGTGCTTAGAGTATCCGCCTTGATGGCGAGTATTCCTTGAGCCGAAATAACCGTTGTGAATACAAGCATGATAAATCCAACGGCAAACGTAAATGCCTTCTTAATTGCGGAGCTCATGGCAAGTATTCGTCCGTCATCCACAAAAACCGAAGCGAGTGTTAGTGCCATACATATGCCAAGGATCATTTCAATCGCAAGCACGCAAACGTTTTCAAATATTGCAAGAAAGACGATCATTCCATAATTGTTTATCAAGGCGCTCGATACGTTTCCGCCCATTGCGTACATAGTGCAAATCAGCGGTGATACGATATTAACAAAGGTAGTTATGTTCCCAAGCAGTATGCTTGTACGCTCAATTGGAACCTTTACTACCTCTATTAACGTTACGGCAAGAATTACTCCAGCTATAAGCTTTAATACATATGAGGTTACGTTATTTCTAAGTGTAGATGTAAAGGCATTGATAAGTGCGGAAATCATCAAGGATGAGCAAATTAGGGCGAGAGCTTTCGCAATTTCCTTCAAATTGAGACCTACGATATCGAAAACAAGGTCGATTATATATCCCCATTTGGTCATTTTTGCAGCGCCGTTATGTATGTCGGTGTAATCATTTGAAAAGATTTCCTCGGGGAGCAAATTCTTTATATCCTCGGGTAGCTCATCGAGTAATTCACCATATTCATCAGGAAGCTCGCTCTCCTCTGCATAAACGGGTATTGCCGTCGAAGCAAACAAAACCAAAATAATTACTGCTAACACGATTCGCTTGATCATAGTATCATTTCCTCGGAAAGCTTAATCATCTTATCTATCAAGGGCAAGCTAAGAATGAGAATTTCAATTTTGCCCACGGTATCGAGTGCGCTTGCGAGCGTTGCTTCCCCACAATCCTTGCAAATATCACTTGTGATTTGCGAAACGTATGCAATGCATAGCGCCTTGACGATTATCTCAACGTATTCAATTGAAAAGGTTATCTCCATGAGCTTGGAGAGATAATCCATAAGCGGACTTATCAGTGCAATGATGATCGCATAAATCATAATTAAACCCGCAACTCTTGTCGGCACGACGAACGATGAATTTTGATGCTTAATCAAAACGCAAATTAGTGCGCATATCATACCGATGCCGTATATTTTGAAGCTATCCATCAAAGCTCAAACACATCCTTTATCCGTTCAAATAGCTCGTCTATCTCTCCAACAATGAGTAGAAATACAACTACGATTCCCGATATAATTAGCATTAGTCCTTGTTCGTCGCGTCCCGATTTGTTGAGAATTTGCGCAACTACTGATACTATGAACCCGATTCCTGCGACCTTTAGTATTATATTTATATCCATAGTCCCACCCTAATCAAATCAATATAATTACCAATGATAGAGATATTGATATACATATTGCAAATGATATTTTCCTATCCTTCATTCTTTTTTCGTATTCGCTTTTTTGTATGCGGCATAGTTCATCCAAATATTTATCACAGGACTTAATTTGCTCGTTAAGATAGCTTGTACCAAACTCCTGCGAAAAGCTATAAAGCTTATCAATTATATCTTCGTGCAGCAAAATATCCGATTCGCTAATCAGCTCGTCAAGGGTCTTAATATTTGTCTTATCAGTTAAGCCGCAACCCCAAATGAGATCATTTGGACACGATGCAATAATCTTATCAATAGGCATCATATAACATTGGATCATATTTTTTATATAAGCAATCAGTTTTATATAGGAATCAAGCTGCTCCGCCTTTTGCTTTTCAAACTCCTCTCGCTTAAAATGAAACCACATACCGCAAATTAAAACGGCTACACCGCCAATCAACTTATAAATAATCATTCACATCGCTCCAAGTATTAATCGTATATGTAAAATCGAGGTTGCTTCCTCTTTTTATGCCCACGTAGTAATCGAAGATATGATGCCTGTGAAGATTTAAAATGCCCGTGTGGGATAAAATATCCCTGACGGACGAGCCGTGGCAGGATGCGATAATGGGAACGCCCGCCCCCTGTGCATCAATAATCGCCGTGGAATCCCTTTCATCACCAATCTCGTCACAAACGATAATTTGTGAATTCATTGTGCGCACGGCAATTTCTATTCCGATTTTGCGTGGATATCCGCAAAGGATACTTGCAAAGGAGCTTTTATCGACTATTCCATAGGAGAGCTCACCGCGAGAGTCTATGACACCGACTCTCTTGCCAAGTCTTCCCTTTGAGAGCTTTCTTATCAGACATCTAAGAAGAGTTGTTTTGCCCTCGCCCGGCGGTGAGTAAAATAAAACGGAGTAATTTCTCGCAAGCTCGAGGATTTCGGTAGTATCAACCTCTATTAGATTTGGGATTCTTATTGCTATCTCGGAAATATCAAATATCCCGACAATCCTTCCATCCTCAACGCTTGCCGAACCGATTATGCCCACCCTCAAATTGTTTTCATAAATCACGTAACCGTTAATTATCGTTTCTCTATATGCATATAAGGAATTATGGGTAATGCCAAGCAAAAGTTCTTGCATTTCATTCTCGGTAAGAATTATGTTTAACGGCAAATTCACACCGCCCACTATAAGATAGGCGTTTTTGTTTTTTCGTATTCTAATTTCTTCTAATAATCCCTTATTTGTGTATTTCAATATTTCATTTACCAACCTCGTCGGCAAAAAATTGAGCTTTTCAATATTCATCGCTTGTCCACATCCTTTATTAGTAAATTGATATGCTTCAAAAACGTGAATTATTACATAAAATTAGATAAAACTCTATTGAAATGTTGTCGAAAATATGGTAATATTGATCTATAAACATCAAATCGTCGCCTTAGGGCATATGGAGGCCTCTATGAAAAAGTATATTTTAGCATTGGATGAAGGTACAACGAGTGCAAGAAGCATTTTGTTTGACCACGACTGCAAGATAGTTAGCTCCTCTCAACACGAATTTACTCAGTACTATCCTAAGCCGGGTTGGGTTGAGCAGGACCCAATGGAAATATATGCAAATCAGTTCGCTACCTTGACTGAATGTATTGCAAAAAGCGGTATTTCTACCGACGAAATCGCCGGTATAGGTATCACTAATCAAAGAGAAACTACAATTATTTGGAACAAGATAACCGGCAAGCCCATATACAACGCAATCGTTTGGCAATGCCGTAGAACCGCCGATATATGCGACGATCTTATCAAGGCGGGTCATTCCGAGTACATACAGCAAACCACGGGTCTAAAGGTTGATGCATATTTTAGCGGTACAAAGATCAAATGGATTCTTGACAACGTTAAAGGTGCAAGAGAAATGGCTGAACGTGGAGAGCTCCTCTTCGGCACAGTTGACACATGGCTTATTTGGAAGCTTACCGACGGCAGAATCCACGTAACCGATGCTACTAATGCCTCAAGAACAATGCTTTACGATATTGAAAAGGGTGTTTGGGACGAAAAGCTCTTAAAAATCTTAGATATCCCCTCCTCTCTTCTTCCCAAAATTTGTTCAAGCAGTGAGATATACGGATACGCAAGCATTATGGGCGCATCCATTCCGATTTGCGGGATAGCGGGTGACCAGCAAGCTGCTCTCTTTGGTCAGTGCTGCTTTGAGGACGGTCAAGCAAAAAATACCTACGGCACGGGGTGCTTCCTTCTTTCCCACACGGGCACTCAAAAAATCATTTCAAGAAACGGTCTTATCACCACCGTTGCCGCTACCGAAAAAGGCAAGCCCACCGAATATGCCCTTGAGGGCTCAGTTTTCGTTGGAGGCGCAGTTGTTCAGTGGTTGAGAGATGAGCTCAAGGTAATCGAAAAATCTAAAGATAGCGAATATTTCGCCACCAAGGTTAAGGATAGCGCGGGTGTTTATCTCGTTCCCGCCTTTGCAGGACTTGGTGCTCCTCACTGGGATATGCATGCGAGAGGCACGATAACCGGTCTTACACGCGGCTCAAACATTAATCACATCATCCGTGCCGCGCTTGAATCCATTGCATATCAGTCAAACGACGTGCTTAGCTCAATGGAGGCCGACACGGGTAGAGATATAAAAACGCTCAAGGTTGACGGCGGAGCTTCGGCGAACAATTTCTTGATGCAGTTCCAAAGCGATATTTCTTGTGTTGAGGTTATTCGCCCGACACTCACTGAAGCAACCGCTCAGGGTGCTGCCTTCTTGGCAGGGCTTGCGGTCGGATTCTACTCCAGCCGAGATGAGCTTAAGAGCTTGGTTGCGCATAGAGATTCGTTTGTTCCTAATATTGATAACAGCAAGAGAAAAGATCTTATTGACGGTTGGAATGCTGCAGTAGGTGCATGCAAAAGAGTTTAACGGAGGTTAAATGTATGTCAGTTCAAGTAATAGATAAAAAGGTTCTCTCTAGCAATGGAAAAAATCACCTTGCGGGCAAGGTTTATCTTCCCGAAGGTGAAATTAAGGGATATTTTCACGTTGTGCACGGCATGACCGAGCATATTGCAAGATACGATTCATTTATGCGTATTATAGCGAAAAACGGCTATATTACCTTTGGATATGACCATCTCGGTCACGGCTATACTGCCAAGGACGACTCAGATCTCGGCTTTATAGCTGAACGAAACGGCGACGATCTTCTCGCCCGTGACGTAAAGGTGTTCTACGATGCTATGAAGGCGGAATACGGTGATCATCCGTATTATCTTATGGGACACAGTATGGGTTCATTCGTAGTTCGTATGGCTGTTTATAAATACGTTACTCCAACCAAGCTGATTATTATGGGCACGGGAGGACCCAATCCGATTGCGGGTGCAGGTCTCTTAATGTGCAAGGTAATTCGAGCTATAAAGGGTCCAAGACATATCTCTCCTTTTATCGAGAATATTGCATTTGGCACCTACAATGCTCATTTTAAGAGTGAGAATGATCCTAACTCTTGGCTCACAAACGATATTGAAATACGCCAAAAATATGCCGCGGATAAGTTTTGCACTTTCAAATTCACAATTGCAGCAATGCACGATTTGATTTCCCTCACAAACGGCGCAAACAGTGAGGACTGGTTTAAGAACGTTGCGAAGAAAATGCCGATTTTGATCGTGTCAGGTCTTGACGACTGCGTTAGTGAATACGGAAAAGGCATTAAGATTATCGATAAAAAGCTTCGCAAATACGGTGCTAATCCAACCACAAAGCTCTATCCCGGAAATAGACATGAGCTCTTAAACGACAACGCACGCGAAGAATGTACAAACGATATTATCGAATTTATTTCTAAATAAAAAAAGAAGTCATCAATTGATGGCTTCTTTTAAGTTATAATATAAGACGTTTTGAACCAGCTTTTTAAGAGCGTTTTCGTCGGTTGTATATTCCCCGTTTTCAACCCACTTGCCGATTATATTGCAAAGCGTTCTTCGGAAATAATCATGTCTTGCATATGAAAGACAGTTATCAGCCGTATTAACGGTGCAAATCAAATTACCAATAGGATACTTCATTGCATATCCCCTAATTTGCAATTCAAGATAATCTTCGCTTTGTCCTATTTCAAATTCGATAAAATTACTTGTTTGGGGTAATGCGCCGTTATTTTTGAGGTACTCAATTACATCATCATCAACAGTATTACCACTCAAAAGCCATGACCAACCAAGATCTACGTATTCTTTTCCCAAGGTGCGAGCTATTTGCATATCAAGTAGGTCACATTCCTCAATTTCAAGACTCGTATCAGACGATCTGATTTTCTTGACTATCTCATTAGCCGCATAGGGATTTGGCTTAACAAAGTCACTAAATGCATTGTAAAGCGCTATGGTGCAACCGCTATCATTCGCACACCTAATCTTTTCAATCAAATGATTTTCAAGAGTTGAAAGGTCAAGTATTTCTTTATTGGAATAAAGCTCATGCATCCAAGACAAAATACTGCAATAGTGGTATTCGATATTGGTTTGCTTAAGTAACGAATGCATCGATATTGAATTATTCATTATTTGATTATTTGTTGCTTCCCAAATCAAATCACAATTGTCTTCACAAATCGTCAGCTCACATCCGAAATGCCTATAAAGCTCAATATGGGACAGCAAATATAAGGGGTGACCTGCGAATTTAGGCAAAACTGAGCAAAATGCTTTGAATTTTTCATAATCGGAGGAGTCACCCGTTATGAGCTTTTCTTCGACACCGCAGTGGCGAATTGCGTCAAGCTTATAAAAATCATTAAGCAAGAATGCTTCGGCAACGTTATTATATCTAAGGTCGCTCGGTTTTTCTTTAGAGCAAAGTGAAATGATCGGCAAATCCTTTGCATATTCAAAATAGAGCTTTTTTGCAGTTTCATTATGCAAGAGGTAATTCTCGTTCATTTACTCACTCCCTTCGGCATTTTCTATATTATACTACATAATCTCAAAACTTGCAAGAAAAAATAATAAAACTATTTACTAAAGGTCAAAAATATGATATAATTAATTATTATCTTAAAAAAGGAGTTATTATTATGGAAAATAAATTACTCTCATTACTTGAAAACGATGCAACACTCACTCCCGAGCAGCTCTCAAAAATGCTCGACAAGGAGGTGGGCGACATAAAAAAGATGATCCTTGATTACGAAAAGCAAGGCGTTATCCTCGGCTATAAAACACTCGTTGACTGGGACAAGACCTCCCGTGAATACGTTACTGCAATTATCGAGGTTAAGACCACTCCTCAGCCCGAGCGTGGATTTGACCGTATCGCCGAAAAGATTTACAACTATCCAGAAGTTGAAAGCCTTTACCTCATTTCAGGCGGCTTCGATTTTGCTATAATTATCGAAGGAAAGACTTTGCGTGAGGTTGCCCTTTTCGTTGCCGAAAAGCTCTCTCCTATTTCTCATATTCAAACCACCTCAACGCACTTCGTTCTTAGAAGATATAAGGATAAGGGCCTCATTTACGGCTCCGCTCCCGAACAAGATGAAAGAGAGATCTTTGGCGAATGATTGATTACGGAAAGGTACTACCTAAAAGGATCGTTGATATTCCGAAGTCGGGCATTAGAAAGTATTTTGATATGATATCACCCGATATGAAGGACGTAATCTCCTTAACCGTTGGTCAACCCGATTTCGTTACCCCTTGGCACATTCGCGAGGCGGGCATTCAAAGTCTTGAGACGGGTAAAACCTTCTACACGGCTAATGCCGGTCTTGAGGAGCTAAGATACGAGATCAACCGCTATATGCAAAGGAGATTCGATCTCGAATACGACCACAAGAGTGAGATAATAGTTACCGTCGGCGGCTCAGAGGCGATTGATATTGCTATGCGAGCAACACTTGATATTGGAGATGAGGTCATCATTCCAACGCCTTCATTTGTTTGCTATGAACCACTTGCAAGGATGGCAGGCGCCACACCGGTCATTCTCGAAACATATTTCGAGGACGAGTTTAAAATAGATCCTAACAAGTTGAAGGCGCTTATCACGGACAAGACAAAGATGATCGTTCTTCCCTATCCCAATAACCCGACAGGTGCGATTATGACTCGCGAGGAGCTTGAGGATATTGCCGAGATCGTTAAGGATACTAACATCATTATACTTTCGGACGAAATATATGCAGAAATGACCTATGGTGCCAAGCACTGTTCCATTGCCTCCATTGACGGCATGAAGGAGCGCACAATCGTTGTAAACGGCTTCTCAAAGGCATTTGCAATGACGGGATGGCGTCTTGGTTGGGTTTGCGCCCCGAAGCCAATCACCTCGCAAATGCTCAAGATTCATCAGTATGAAATAATGTCGAGCCCGACAACCTCACAGTTTGCCGCTATTTCGGCACTCAAAAACGGTGACGACGATATTGCTTATATGACGGCTGAATATGACCGTAGAAGAACCATAATCTACGAAAAGCTTCTTGAAATGGGCATTGAAAGCTTTGAGCCAAAGGGTGCTTTTTACATCTTCCCCAAGATATCACAGTTTGGTCTTTCGGGCGAAGAATTTTGCACAGAGCTTTTGAAGAGATATCATGTGGCTATCGTGCCGGGTGAAGCATTCGGTCAAAGCGGAACCGGCTTTGCAAGGATATCATATGCATATTCCATCAAGCACATTGTTGAGGGTCTTGATAGAATGGCAAGGTTTATCGATGATATTAAAAACGGTTTAGTTAAATAAAACAAGCGGAGATTGATTATCTCCGCTTTTTCTTATTTTTTGAATTTAGATTTGATTGCCTCAAAGGACTCGTCACTAATGTGGTGCTCGATCTTGCAAGCATCGTCGCTCGCAATTTCGGGGTCAACGCCCAAGGAGATAAGCACCTCGGTAAGGATGCTATGTCTTTCGTATATCTTTTGGGCAACCGCCGTGCCTTTTTCCGTCAAGGTTAGATATCCGTTCTTATCAACGAGGATATGACCGCTTTTCTTTAGTATTCCAAGCGCTCGGCTTACACTTGGCTTGGAGTATCCCATATGCTCGCAAACGTCGATAGCGCGAATATTTTTACCCTCTCCGTTAAGGACGTATATTGTTTCCAAATACATTTCTCCTGATTCGTATAAGCTCATATTTTTCTCCTAAGCATTTTATTAACTCGATTTGCTATGCTGTTAGCATCAAGGGATAGCGATTCATAAATATCCGTACCGTATTTATCGGCAAAACTATTCTCAAGAGCAATTATATCGGTTTGCTTATTACTCATAACACCGTAGGACGAGAGTCCATCGAGAATCATCATACCGAAACCGCCCGCCTTAATCTCTTCTTCAAGAGTTAATACAGCAATATCCTTTTGGGGCAAGAGCTTAGCTATATCCTCGACGGTTTTCGCATACGGCATAATCTTCTCAACCAAGATAATGCCAAGCTTGATACCCGAATTCTCTAAAAGCACCTTTGCCTTGATCGCCTCAACGCATATAGCTCCGTGGGTGATAATGATTGCATCAAGCTGCTCGGGATCGACATAATTTGATGTAATAGCGAGCTTTGAGGGTGGAGTGATAGAATAGAACTCTTTGACTATCTCTTCCCTTTGCGCTCCCTTGCTATATCTAACGGCACTGGGCATATCAAGCTCATTCATCTCCCTAAGTGCTATGCGCAAGGATTCGTAGGTAACGGGGGCATACAAGGTCATATTGGGAATTTGCGAAAGCATTGCCACGTCAAAAATTCCGTGATGAGTGGGCCCGTCAGCTGAATTAAGTCCTGCTCTGTCTATACAAAGCTTTATGGGTAAGCTCTGAAGTGCCGCATCGTGTATTATATTATCATAGGATCGCTGCATAAAGGTCG
Organism: Eubacteriales bacterium; assembly: GCA_045659855.1. Taxonomy (GTDB): domain Bacteria; phylum Bacillota; class Clostridia; order Oscillospirales; family CAG-272; genus RGIG4608. Next base: position 13,325 of record JAZRCO010000144.1, read on the forward strand.
AATATACTGCAAAATACGGTTTGATTCCATCGGCAGCAAGACCTGATGCAAATGTAACGGCATGCTCCTCAGCAATGCCAACATCAAACGTTCTCTCGGGGTACGCTTTTGCAAAATCCACAAGACCGGTACCGTCGAGCATTGCTGCCGTGATAGCTACCACCTTATCGTCTTCCTTTGCAAGCTCAACCATTTGCTTTCCGAATTCCTTGGAAAAGCTACTGTCACTGCTTTGATGATTAGACGGTGAAATTCCGTGATACATTGCAGGATTTTCCTCGGCAGGCGCATATCCCTTGCCCTTGACCGTCTTTACATGAACGATAGCGCACTCATTACAGGATTTAGCAATTCGGAGTGCGTCCTCCACCTGCTTTTCATCGTTGCCGTCCACAGGGCCAACATAAAACATACCTAGGTTCTCAAAGTAGTTTGAGCCATAGAAAATATCCTTAATTCTCTTTTTAGTGTTTCTTAACAATCTAAAAAGCGGTTTACCGATAAGCGGTATATGGGAAATAACGGTCTTAAACACTCCCTTAGTGCTTACGTAGGACGGGTGCAATCTAAGTTTTGTCAATATCTTTGCGAAAGAACCGATATTTTTGGATATTGACATTTCATTTTCGTTTAAAATGATAACGAGCTTAAGCTTTCTATCGATATTGTTGAGTGCCTCGTGAACCATGCCACCGGTAAATGCTCCGTCACCGAGCACAACTACGGTATAAGCATCGTTACATTGAAGCTTATCGGCAACGGCAAAGCCAAGGCCTGCGGATATCGAGGTAGAGCTATGACCAGCACCAAAGCAATCGTATTTACTCTCACTTCTTTTTGTGAATCCACTTATGCCGCCGCCTTGACGGAGTGTATCGAACTCGTCCTTTCTCTCTGTGAGAATCTTATGAACGTAGCTTTGATGACCAACATCAAAAATGAGATGATCGTTAGGCACGTCAAAGATTCTATGTATAGCAAGTGTGAGCTCAACAATTCCAAGATTGGATGCAAGATGTCCGCCGTTTTGTGTGACCTTATCAACAAGAAAGCTTCTAATTTCTTGTGCAAGAGGTTCAATTTCACCCTCCTGCAACTTTTTAAGGTCTGCAGGAGAATTTATTCTGTTCAAATATTTATATTCAGCCATAAATTTTCTCCCGTGAGTATATATAATCCATTATACCATTATTTGATTATTTTTCAAGACCTTTCGTGAATATTTATGTTAAATAAAAATTAACAATTAGTTCCAAAAAATCGCTCTTTCGTTCTTGAAAAACAAATGATAATATAGTATAATATTATAGCTAATTAATTATTTTATGTGAGGAATGTAAATGAAAAAAATCGCTCGCTTTTTGGTTGAGAAACGATTATTCTTCTTTATCGTTAGCATAGCATTGGCTCTTATTTGCACTTTTCTAATCGGCTCGGTTAATATCAACAAGGATCAAACCAAATACCTAGCCAAGGATTCTGAAATGCGCAAGGGACTTGAAATTATCAATAGCGAGTTCCCTGCAATTGAGCTCAAGGATAGCTTTCAGATAATGTTTGAGAATCTCACTCAAACCGAGAAAACCATAATATTTGAAAAACTGAGAAAATATGACGGTGTTACAAGCGTGGACTACGATCTTGAATCTTCGGAGCACAATACAAAGACATTTACAATGTATATTGTCACCACCGACTACGTCACGGATTCTGACAAGGTAAACTCCGTTATCTCTAGCATCAAAAACGATCTCGGCAAGGACTACAAGATTCACACCTATTATGCGGGTGGATACATGGACGTTCTTGACCGTTTGATTCCCATGGCTATGGTGGTAATGCTTGCATTGCTCTTATTGATGTGCAAGTCGTATTTTGAACCCGTATTATTGCTCGTTTCAATTGGCGTTGCAGTTCTAATCAATATGGGCTCCAACATTATCTTCGAGAGTGTTTCGGATATGACCTTTGCCATTGCGGCCGTATTCCAGCTTGTTCTTTCTATCGACTATTCAATTATTTTGTTGCATAGATACCGTCAGGAATACAACGCCCTCTCTATTAAGAGAAAGAGTGTTGCTATGACAAACGCAATCGTAAATGCCGCTTCTTCTATTGCGAGCAGCTCCGCAACAACTGTGGTTGGCTTATTAGTTCTTTTGCTGATGTCCTTCACTATAGGAAGAGATATCGGTCTTGTACTTGCTAAGGGCGTACTTTTAAGCTTGATTTGCGTGTTTACGGTAATGCCCACCATGATAATTTGGTGCGACGACCTCATTATGATGACTGACAAGCAATACCTCAAGAACAAGCGACTTGCTAAACAAGGGGGTGACGACGATGTTTGATAAGATCGTTTCATCCATTGGAAAATTCAGCTATAAGTATAGAAAAATTATAGCGGTTCTCGGCGCTCTTCTCTTTATCGCAGTGACCATTCTTCAAGCATTAACTGTTGTAGAATTTACCTATGCCGAGGAAAGCGTTGTTTCCGACATATTTCCTCAGGACGATACTTTAGTTATCGTTTACAACAAATACGACGAGGATAGAATCCCTACGCTCATAGAGCATCTTGAAAAGGACGAGCACGTTACCTCGGTGCAAGCATATGCTAACACTCTTGGCATCAAGCTCTCTCCTGCGGAGATTTCCGAAATGCTCGGCATTGACATCGTATTTGTTAACACCCTGTATTACATCTATGAAAACGGTATGCTGACCGAGGGTATGACCTTTGTTGATTTCGTTACCTTTATTTCGTCCGACGAGTTTTTGAGTAACGAAATGTTTGCATCGATGATCGATGACGATTCAAAGGCGCAAATCTATCAGCTCCGTGATCTTGTTAATGCCATAAACAGCGTTAAGAGATATACTGCACCCCAAATTGCCGAGATGTTCGACATCGACGTAAATACGGTGAATATTATATTCTATATCAAGCAATTGATGAATATAACCGCCTCAAATTCAATCAATACGATATTTGCCACCGCGGCGAAGGCACTCGGAATGGCACCCGATATTATTGAAACTCTCTTCAAGGTTAAGCCCGTTGAAAAAATGACCTTCAACGATTTTGTGCTTACTCTTAAGACAATTTATCCTTACGTAAAGGATTTCCTTAACAGTGAGCAAGCGGCACAGTTCGATTCCCTCATATCCATTCATGCTTCAATTAAGGAGAATGCCGAAATCTTCCCCGAAGATATAGCCGAAATGTTCTCTTCGATGGAAGGCGCGGAGATGTTCAACAAGGACACCATCACTCTTCTTTACATTATGTCAAGAAGCAACACTATGGATTATTCCGATAAAAAGGTTGCGCTATACGACTTCTTTATCTTCCTCGCTGAAGATATCGTTGGCAATGAGTCCCTCTCCGCATTCTTTGACGAGGACGTGGCATCACAATTGGATAGCGCTAAGGCGGAAATGGTAAATGGAAGATCTCAGCTTGTTGGTAAAGAACATTCTAGAATGATAGTTACACTCAACTATGTTCCCGAATCGCCCGAAATTCAAGCATTTTACGATGATTTGACCGATACCCTTGATTCCCTAATGCTTCACGATTACTATCTTGTAGGCAATACTGCTATGTCATATGAGGTTTCGCAAACCTTCCACAATGAGTTCCTTCTCATTACTCTTGTTACTGCGGCAGTTATTCTTCTTGTAGTTCTCATCACCTTTAAGAACATTCCCGTATCATTGCTCCTAATTTGCGTTATCGAATGTGCAGTATTTGCTATGATGAGCGTTATGACTGTGGCTAATTCACCAATATTCTTTATCGCACTCATTTTGGTTCAATGCATACTGATGGGAACAATGATAGACTATGCTATTCTCTTTACTACCTACTATAGAGAGGCGAGAAAGACGTTTAGCATTGAGGATGCATTACCCGAAACGATGAGGAAATCGACTTATGCGATACTCACATCGTCCTTGATACTTGTATTAGTTACCTTTATTTGCGGCTTGAATATGACAGGTACGGTTGCCGCAATTCTTCAAACACTTAGTGTTGGTGCATTTTGTGCCATCCTTCTCATTCTCTTTGTGCTTCCCTCTTATCTCGTTATCTTCGACAAGTGGATCACTAAAGAAAACACATAAACAAAACAAAAGAGCCTGGAGATTTCTCCAGGCTCTATATTTTTTATTCAGCGAGGGGCTTCATTGTTGGGAACAACAATACGTCACGAATGGACGCGGAGTCAGTAAGAAGCATTACAAGACGGTCAACGCCAAAGCCAAGACCACCTGTAGGAGCAAGTCCGTATTCAAGTGCTGTTACGTAGTCATAGTCTACCTCAGCATTGCAGTTGGGCTCATCCTTCTTCTTTGCTGCAACCTGCTTTTCAAAGCGTTCCTTTTGATCGATAGGATCGTTGAGCTCACTAAATGCATTACCAAACTCGGTAGCATTAATGAAGTATTCAAATCTTTCAGTGAATGCAGGATCCTCGGGCTTTCTCTTAGCAAGAGGGCTATTCTCAACGGGATAATCGTAGATAAACGTGGGCTGAATGAGGTGTTCTTCAACGTAAGCATCGAAGAATTCAACAAGAACAGTACCCTTTGTTGCATTTGAGGGAACCTCAACGTGCTTTTCCTTAGCGCATGCTCTTGCATCCTCATCGGACTTCCAATCGTAGTAATCTCCGCCGGCATATTTCTTAACTGCCTCAACCATAGTGAGTCTTTCCCACTTGGACATATCGATTTCCTTGCCCTGGTAAGTAATAAGAGTAGAACCGCATACCTTTTCAGCAAGCATCTTATTCATCTCTTCAACGAGATCCATCATTCCCTTATAATCGGTGAATGCCTGATAGAGCTCGATAGATGTAAATTCGGGGTTATGCTTTGTATCCATACCCTCGTTTCTAAAGATACGGCCAACCTCATAAACCTTATCCATACCGCCTACGATAAGGCGCTTGAGATAAAGCTCGGTTTCGATTCTAAGATACATATCCATATCAAGTGTGTTGTGATGAGTCTTGAAGGGACGTGCGGACGCACCAATTTCAAGGGGCACAAGAATGGGTGTATCAACCTCAAGGAAGCCCTTACCGTCAAGATACTCTCTAATGTACTTGAGAATAAGACTTCTCTTTACAAAGGTATCCTTAACCTCGGGATTCATAATAAGGTCAACGTATCTCTGTCTATATCTAAGATCGGTGTCACGAAGACCGTGGAACTTTTCAGGAAGAGGAAGCAAGCTCTTTGCAAGAAGCTCGATGGATTGAACGTGAACTGAAATCTCTCCGCGACGTGTAAGGAATACCTTACCGCTTACGCCTACGATATCGCCGATATCCCACTTCTTATATTGCTCGAATGCTTCTTCACCAATATCGTTGATACGGATATAGCACTGGATTCTTCCCTTGCCGTCCATAACGTCGATAAAGTTTGCCTTACCCATATCGCGGCGGCTCATAATACGGCCGGCGATCTTAACATCCTTTTCGTTGTACTCGTCAAAGTTGTTCTTGATATCTACACTGTATGTGTCGAAATCATACTTAACCTTTTGGAAGGGGTCGTTGCCGCTTTCCTTGAGTGCAGCGAGCTTGTCGCGTCTAATTTGGAGTATGGAATTAAGCTCTTTCTCGGAATCAAGCTCGAGAACTTCTTCATTAATATTTGTAACGTCTGCCATTATATCCTCCAATTATCTTCTTGTAACTTCGAGAATCTTGAATGCAACAGCTCCGCCGGGAGCGTCAACAATAACCTCAGCGCCTGCTGTTTTACCCATAAGTGCATGACCGATGGGAGACTGGTCGGAAATCTTGCCTACCAAGGGATCAACCTCGTTTGAACCAACGATGCTATATTCAATTTCTTCGTCGAATTCCTTATCGTACAATTTTACAGTAGAACCGATGCTGACAACGCTGGAGTCGATCTTTGTTTCGTCGATGATAAGAGCGTTATCAATAAGTGCCTGAAGCTCAAGAATTCTTGATTCGTTTTGAGCCTGTTCGTTTCTTGCTGCATCATATTCCGAGTTCTCGGAAAGGTCACCAAAGGAACGAGCTACTGCAATAGCTTCTTTGATTTCATCACGCTTTGTTGTTTGACGTTCTCTAAGCTCGTCTAAAAGCGCCTGATAACCTTCTTTTGTATACAACATTTGTTTAACCTTTGCCATAATAAATCTCCTGTAAAATATATTTTAGTCTATTAATATCGAAACAGCTTTTTGAAGCTGATTATCAATTTCCTCAGTAAGTTTATAGAAATGAACATTTGCCGCCTCACCCTCAAGCTCAACATTGTAATCGGGAGCGATTCCTATTCCTCCGTCATATCCGATGCCACAGGGCGGGAAATAAAGCTTTGTTGTCATTCTAAGAGCACCGAAATAAACCTCTTT
>JAZRCO010000145.1:0-2193 GCA_045659855.1 Eubacteriales bacterium
TCGTCCTCATAGCATTTTTTGTCCGCAAGCACGCCCTCGCGAAGACGGGAAATGCAATCCACAAGCACGCATGCGGGAAGCTCGCCCCCCGTCAAAACATAATCGCCAATGGAAATCTCCTCGTCAACGATCTCCTCAAGCACTCGAGAATCTATTCCCTCGTAGTGTCCGCAAAGGATGATAAGACTATCGTAGCTTGCAAGCTCCTGCGCCTTCTCTTGAGTGAGCACCTTGCCCTGAGGACTCATATAGATAACTCTCGTCTTAGCATCCTCTCCAAGCTCCTTATGAACCTCGCCTCGCACCGCCTCATAGCAATCGTAAACGGGCGGAGCCATCATAAGCATTCCAAATCCGCCACCGTAGGGAGTGTCGTCAACCTTTCTATGCTTATTATTGGCAAAATCTCGTATATTGTGCGCATGAACGGAAATAAGCTCCGCCTTTTGTGCACGTCCTATTATGCTCTCTCCAAGCACCGAAGAAACAAGCTCGGGAAAGAGCGTCATTATGTCAAATCTCATCATATCAATCAAGCATTCCTTCAATCAAAGATACAAATATTCCCCTCTCAAGGTCGATCTCCTTGATAAATTCGGGAACTGCGGGAATGAGCTTTTTACCGCTCTTTGTGTTTATCTCGTAAAGATCGCTCGCTCCGAGATTCAAAACGTCGGAAAGCTTGCCGATCTCCTCGCCGCTTTCAAGATCGATAACGGGCAAGCCGATGATGTCCGCAATAAAGAAATCGTCCTCGTCGATGTGGATGTCGTCCCTATCGGCATATACGATCGTGCCCTTTAAGAGCGTTGCGGCATCAATACTGTTAATGCCCTCAAGCTCCATGAGGACGAATTGCTTGAATACCGATCCACGTATTACCTTGTGGGCAACGTAATCCGCGCCCTTCTTGAGAAATACCTTCTTGAGAGAGGCGAGATCCTTTGGTGTGTTGCACCATGATTCGAGCTTGATGCCGCCGCGTACACCGTGTGTATTTACAATTTTTCCGCATTCGAGGAATTGTGATTTTTTCATATCAATAAAGCCGTTTGGCTCCCTTTCCATAAGTTTATACAGTTATTTAGTATATTATATCATATCAAATCTTCATTTGCAAGAAAAACAAGTCTTTTTTGTCCCCTTTTGAGGCATAAGTTGTTAATTTTTATTAAAATTTTAAAAAAATGGGAAATACTCTTGAAAAAAAGACGAAAATGATGTATAATGAATGAGTTAGTTTGAATCATTTTACGGAGGTAGATAAAATGCTTAGATTTTTGACTGATACTACAGGCGGCTTGCTTGGTGGCTTGGGCTCAATCCTCATGATCGTGATCATGTTCGCCGCTATGTACTTTCTCACCATTAGACCCCAGAAAAAGGCGGAGAAGGAAGCAAACGAAATGAGAAACAGCCTTCAGGTTGGTGACGAGGTTACAACCATTGGCGGCATCATTGGTAGAATCGTTAGCATCAAGGAAGAAACTTGCGTTATTGAAACAAGTAGGGACGGCACAAAGATCCGCTTCCTTAAGAGCGCGATCCGCAGCGTTGACGTAAAAGCTGAAGATGCAAAATAATTTGAATCAATAAAGAAGACCGAGGGTACACCTCGGTCTTCTTTTTTCATATTTTGGCACGGCACGGAATATATTTTTAAAAAATGATTTCGGAGGAAATATGAAAAACAAGAAAGCCAAGCTAAGCCGTCCATCGCCAAATAATGAAAGCTCCCTCGAGCAAGCCGCAAAATCCTCGTTAGCGGGACTCGCAATCACCGTCGCAATCAGTGCCGCACTCCTTCTTTTAGGAACGGCTATCGCAATATCAACCGTCGATCCGCTATCCTTGATCGCACCCATCGGGTACGTGTCAATATTCATCTCCGCAATTCTTGGCGGCTTTGCCTGCGCCAAACTCAATAAACGCTCACCCTATGCCTGCGCGGCACTTTGCGGTGGCGAATTCGTCTTGCTCTCCATGCTACTCTCCTTTGCCCTGCCCCACACGCTTGCATCGGGAATGACCGTTTGGACACGGCTCGCCATCCACGTAGCGTCACTCGTTGCCTTCCCCCTCGGCGCGCTCCTCGGCGTTAAAGCATCAAAGCCCAAAAGAAAGAAAAGAAGGTAGTTCTCAATTATTACTCGATAAAAACAAAATCAAAACCACCGGTTCAACCGGTGGTTT
>JAZRCO010000146.1:0-5290 GCA_045659855.1 Eubacteriales bacterium
CTAACCAATAGGTTGTTTTGCGTCGCTTTTGCAAAAGCGACGCAAAACAACCTATTGGTTAGTGCGAACAAAGCAAAACAATCGATTGGTTTGCGCTAATATAGTGCTTGTCAAATCCCAACTCAGCGCAAAAAAAGCAAGTGGATTGCCACTTGCTTTTTATTGTTATTCTATTCGTAGTCAACAACGTCGGTCCAAGAGAGGAGGAACTCGCGCTCTTCCTCGTTGCCCTTAACGGACTGAGATGCCGCAACGATGGGCATCCACTTTTGAACGTACTGCTTCGCGGTATCACTCTTTTTACAGAAGGTGTTGAGGTAAATCTCGGCTCCCTCGGTGTCACCGTTGAGGCAGAAGAGAAGGTAGGTACGAGCTACGTCGGCGGATGCGTTACCCTGTGTTGCATGCGACCAGTCGAGAACGTAAGCTGTGCCGTCATTCTTGATGATAATATTTGAGGGGTTGAAGTCGCCGTGGCAAACCTTGTTATGCTTGGGCATACCCTCAAGGCGAGTGTGAAGCTCATATCTTGTTGTTGCGTCGAGGGATGAAAGGGAAATCTTTCTATTCATCTTATCCTTGAGCTTTGTGAGGAGGGGGGATTTCTTGGAGTGAACCTCCATTTGAATATCAACGAGAAGCTCGATATATTCGTTCTTCTTTTCGGGATTCTCCTCGATGAGCTGAGCGAGTGTCTTGCCCTCAATATACTCGTTGATGATTGCCCACTTACCGTCGATCATATTAACGCCGAGGATCTTGGGAATGTTAAGTCCCGTTTCCTCGATTCTCGCCTGATTAAGTGCCTCGTTGAGAATGTCGGACTTGGAGTATTCAGCGTCGAACACCTTAACAGTCTTATCGCCGTCGCGGTAGATTGTCTTATTTTTTCTTGTAGCAATAACTTCGAAATTCATAATATCCTCCTTACTGTGCGCTCTTGGGCATTTCTTTTTCAGTGAAATGCTTGCCGTAGTATGCATTGAGGTACATTTCCTTGATTTCGCTCATGAGAGGATATCTGGGGTTTGCGCCTGTGCACTGGTCGTCGAACGCCTGCTCAACCATATCGTCAAGACGGTTAAGGAAATCTTCCTCATCAACACCGTAATCCTTGATCGTTTCCTTGATACCAACCTTTGCCTTGAGCTCGTTGATGGCGTTGATGAGACCCTCGAGCTTTTCGGTATCGTTTTCACCCTTGATGCCGAGGTAGTCGGCGATCTCAGCGTATCTTGCGAGAGTGTGGGGATGGTCGTACTGTGAGAAGGTACCCATCTTAACGGGTGCCTCGCTTGCGTCGAAGCGGATAACCTCTTCGATCATGAGGGCGTTTGCAACGCCGTGGGGAAGGTGGTGGAATGCACCGAGCTTGTGCGCCATGGAGTGACAAATTCCGAGGAACGCGTTAGCGAATGCCATACCTGCCATTGTAGCCGCGTTAGCCATCTTTTCACGTGCGAGAACGTCGGTTTGACCGTTTTCGTAAGCTCTGGGAAGATATTCGAAAATCATCTTGAGAGAGCGGAGAGCAAGACCGTCGGTGTAGTCGGTTGCGAGCATTGCCGCATATGCCTCAACTGCGTGAGTTACTGCGTCGATACCCGAAGCCGCTGTAAGACCCTTGGGTGCGGACATGTGGAAGTCCGTATCAACGATCGCCATATTGGGAAGGAGCTCGTAGTCGGCAAGGGGATATTTAACTCCTGTCTTTTCGTCGGTGATAACTGCGAAGGGAGTAACCTCACTACCCGTACCTGCGGAGGTGGGGATTGCAATGAAGTATGCCTTTTCGCCCATCTTGGGGAAGGTGTAAACTCTCTTGCGGATATCGATAAAGCGCATTGCCATATCCATAAAGTCCGCTTCGGGATGCTCGTAGAGCACCCACATGATCTTAGCCGCGTCCATTGCGGAGCCGCCGCCGAGAGCGATGATGGTGTCGGGCTGGAATGCTCTCATTTGAGCTGCACCCTCAGTTGCGTTTGCAAGTGTGGGGTCGGGCTGAACGTTAAAGAACGTTGTGTGCTGGATTCCCATTTCATCGAGCTTGTCGGTGATGGGCTTTGTGTAACCGTTTTGGTAAAGGAAGGTGTCGGTTACGATGAACGCCTTCTTTGCGCCTCTAACCGTTCTAAGCTCGTCGAGAGCAACGGGGAGGCAGCCCTTCTTTATATAAACCTTTTCAGGTGTTCTAAACCAAAGCATATTTTCTCTTCTTTCCGCTACTGTTTTGATATTGAGCAAGTGCTTAACGCCAACGTTTTCACTCACGCTGTTGCCGCCCCATGAGCCACATCCGAGTGTGAGGGAGGGAGCGAGCTTGAAGTTGTAAAGGTCACCGATACCGCCGTGAGAGGAGGGAGTATTGACAAGAATTCTACAGGTCTTCATGTGAGAAGCGAACTTGTCAACCTTTGCCTGCTCGCTTACCGCATTGAGGTAAACGGAGGATGTGTGTCCGAGACCGCCGTCATCAATGAGGTGCTCGGCCTTTTCGATTGCCTCGTCAAAGGAGCTTGCCTTGTACATACCAAGAACGGGGGAGAGCTTTTCGTGAGCGAATTCCTCGGAGAGATCAACGCTTTCAACCTCACCGATGAGGATCTTAGTTCCAACGGGAACCTCAACTCCTGCGAGAGCGGCGATGGTGTGAGCGCTTTGACCAACGATCTTTGCGTTGAGAGCGCCGTTAATGATGATGGTCTTTCTAACCTTGTCGATCTCATCGCCCTTGAGGAAGTAGCAACCTCTTGTTGCGAATTCGTTCTTAACCTGCTCATAGATGCTATCAAGCACGATAACGGACTGCTCGGATGCGCAGATCATACCGTTGTCGAAGGTCTTTGAGTGGATGATGGAGTTAACTGCGAGAAGGATGTCGGCTGTATCGTCGATGATGGCGGGAGTGTTACCTGCACCAACGCCGAGAGCGGGTTTTCCGCTTGAATAAGCCGCCTTAACCATGCCGGGACCACCTGTTGCGAGGATGATGTCCGCTTCCTTCATAACTGTGTTTGTGAGCTCGAGAGAGGGAACGTCGATCCAGTCGATGATTCCTTCGGGAGCGCCTGCCTCAACTGCCGCCTCAAGAATGAGCTTAGCAGCTGCAATAGTTGAGTTCTTTGCCTTGGGGTGGGGGCTGATGATGATGGCATTTCTTGTCTTGAGGGCGAGCAAGCACTTAAAAATTGCTGTTGAGGTGGGGTTTGTCGTGGGGATGACCGCCGCGATTACTCCGATGGGCTCGGCAATCTTCTTGATGCCGAATGCCTTGTCCTCTTCGATGATGCCACATGTCTTTGTATCCTTATATGCATTGTAAATATACTCAGCGGCATAGTGATTCTTGATGACCTTATCCTCAACAATGCCCATACCCGTTTCAGCAACGGCGAGCTTTGCAAGGGAGATTCTTGCCTTGTCGGCAGCTGAAGCGGCTGCAAGGAAGATGCGGTCAACCTGTTCTTGAGTGTAGGTTGCAAATACCTTTTGCGCCTTTTTGAGATTATTGATGGACTCGGAAAGAGAATCGATGTCGTCGATGATTGAGTAAGATTTGTTTTCCATTTAATATATTATTCCTTCCAAAAAATGTCGAGTTTGGTTCGTATGTTTATTGTATGACGGAGCAGGGGGATTTTAGCCACCTAAACGCAATTTCATACATCTTCAGCATACATTGTTAAAAGTTTAACACAAAATAAGGGTTTTGTCAACGCATTTTTCAAAGAAATTGTTAAAGTTTTGACAAATTCAGTTAAATATACAAATTGAACGGACGAGGGTAGCGTGCCTTGTTCACTTTGCACAATGAATTTTGACATTTCGGAATTTTTGGCAAAGAAAAAAGAGATACCGCCGACCGAATTAACGGCCTGGAGCGCCCCAAACCAACGAGGGCTACGCTCTAAAAAACGGTATCTCTAATAAAAGTACATCACAAAAAAACGGATTTGTCAAGCTTTGGGTGTAGTGGAACAATTATATATAGTGACGGCGTATATTGGTAAAACAAATAACAAAAAGAAGCACCGCAGCTCATCAATGCCCATAGTAATAACTATGCCCCTGATGTAACGTCCGAAATCGGGTCTGCGTATGCTTCTAATAATAGTATACCACAAAAGTCGGATTTGTCAAGACGCGTTCCGCATTTTTTCCTCGGTTTATCAAATGCAAAAGGGAATAAAAAAGCACTTGCTTTCGCAAGTGCTTTTTTATGGGGTGAGTGATGGGATTCGAACCCACGGCCTCCAGGGCCACAACCTGGCGCTATGACCAACTTAGCTACACCCACCGTACACCGAGTGGACCAAACCTCGGCTTATGGCGTGCCTTGAGGGATTCGAACCCCCGACCTACTGCTTAGAAGGCAGTTGCTCTATCCGACTGAGCTAAAGGCACAGAATGGAGCGAGTGATGGGAATCGAACCCACGCGACCAGCTTGGAAGGCTGGAATTCTACCATTGAACTACACTCGCATTTCAAACGCTCCATTATATTAACATAAAAAGCAAATAATGTCAAGTGTTTTTTATACTTTTTTTGATTTTTTTTGGAAATTTGAGAAAAAGGATTGAAACTTACACTAAAATTTGATATGATATTACTAATATTTATGAAAGGCGGCAAGGTGTATGCTCAAATTTCTATCGCCCGACTTCTATTTCGAAAAATACAGCGACCTCACGCCTGAATTTCTATTGGCGAACGGTATCAAAACGCTGTTGCTCGACGTCGATAATACCTTGGCTCCCTACGAGCAGTTGGAGCCCGATGAGAGAATACTTTCGTGGCTTGCTTCTCTAAAGGAGAACGGCATTGGATATGCGTTTATTTCCAATAATTCAAGCGATGCGAGAATAAATAAATTTAATGAAACGATTGGCGCACCCGCATTTGCAAGGAGCAAAAAGCCCTTTGCTAAAAGGAACGTCAATAGGGCGCTCGATCTCCTCGGCGGTAAGGCGGAGAGCGCGGCATTTATGGGCGACCAAATCTTCACCGACGTTTGCGCAGGCAAGCTGTGCAAAATGAAAGCAATTCTCGTGCCACCCATTAAGGATAAGAAAAATTTGTTCTTTAAGTTCAAAAGATTGCTCGAAAAACCTGTTTTGAGTTACTATTTTAAAAAGAATAATATTGAAAGTTAGTTTGCTGTAGCAAACGGGAGCACACAGTGCTCCCCTACAATGATAGTGCTGTTTTTTAGTAAGGTAACAACTATTTCGCAAATAAAAATGCTATTATTCGACAAAATCTATTGCACGGCACAAAGTAAGTAAA
>JAZRCO010000147.1:0-8611 GCA_045659855.1 Eubacteriales bacterium
TGTCGGACACGAAAGCGAAAGATATAACGTTCTTTACTTCGGCATGGAGAATGAGGAATGCGATTATTTTGCAAGTAATATAAGAGCCACCGATAGCGGTCTTGTATTCGATATGAGAACGCCTAGCGGTGAATATAAGGATATCGAGATCGGTATCTTAGGCAAGCACAACGTTTATAATGCTATGGCGGCATTCAATATCGGTATGAAGATGGGTATGAATGAGGCGGACGTCCGTGCGGGACTTCTCGACTATGCACCCGTTGAAATGCGTCAAAACATCTATAGCGTTGGAGGTATCACGGTCATCGAGGACTGCTACAACGCAAGCCCCGAATCCATGAGAGCCGCAATCAACGTGCTTGGCGAAACGGTCAAGGCGAGAGGCGGAAGAATGCTTGCACTTCTCGGTGATATGAGGGAGCTTGGTGCTACAACCGATATGCTTCACGCAAGCGTTGGCGAGATGTATGCAAAGGAAAATCCCGACTATCTCTTTACTTACGGTGAGCTTTCATCAAAGAATCTTGCCGACGGTGCAGTAAAGAACGGAATGAACGAGAGCAAGATATTTAGAAATCCCGTTGCCGATCCCGAAACCGTGGGAAAAAAGATCCTTTCAGTACTTAGAGAGGGCGACGTGCTCCTCGTTAAGGCAAGCCGTGGACTTTCAGCTGAAAAGGTATTGAACGTCGTTAAAGCACAGCTTGTATAATAGAATAGAGGTATACTTATGATTATTGAGTTAATTTCGGTCGCAATAGTGATATTCATTATATCCGTTATACTTGAAAAGCTCATAATCCCGATACTCAAAAGCCATAAGGTAGGTCAGCAGATCCTTGAGATCGGACCCCGTTGGCACAAGGATAAAGCAGGTACTCCCACTATGGGCGGCATCTGCTTTATTATGGCAATATTGGCAGTTATGTCGGTAGTATCGGCGGTTATTGCATTCGTTGACGGTTCAAAGCAGCTCATTCCCTTGGCGCTTGCGCTTGGACTTGCGACCTTGAATGGTCTTATCGGATTTTTCGACGACTATACTAAGCTTGTAAAAAAACAAAATGAAGGATTTAGCGCAAAGCAAAAGATACTCCTTCAATCCATCGTTGCAATCGTATATCTCGCTGCGATGGCGCTCACCGATAATATGAATACAGCGCTCCACATTCCTTTCACGAGCGTTTCCCTTGAGCTTGGCGCGTTTTATTACGTATTTGCCTTCGTTCTTATTGTCGGATTTGTTAATAGCGTGAATCTCACCGACGGTATCGACGGACTTGCAAGCTCGGTAACACTCATCGTTGGACTCTTCTTCGGTGCTGCGGCATTGAAAACGGACAATATGATGCTCGGTCTTATCGGTGCCTGCCTTGTCGGAGCAACAGCAGGATTCCTTGTGTATAATTTCCATCCCGCAAGAGTGTTTATGGGTGACACGGGATCGCTCTTTCTTGGCGGTCTTGTAGTTGGCGCAACCTTTGTGCTTGACGAACCCATGATTATCTTCCTCGTTGGCATCATCTATCTTGCCGAAGCGGCATCGGACATTATTCAGGTCGGAGTTTTCAAGCTTTCGGGAAGAAAAAAGAGAGTATTCAAGATGGCTCCCATCCACCATCATTTTGAGCAGTGTGGCTGGAGCGAGGTGAAGGTGGTTTGCGTCTTCTCACTCGTAACGCTCATCTTTTGTGTTGTAGCATATTTCGGATTATAATTTTTATGGAGGCAGGGTATGGAGAATAAAAATAACAATAATGCCCATAAGGCTTCCCGCAAAAACGGTATAGACGAAATCATAAATGAATATATGGAAAGAAGGCGTGAGCGTACCTATAAGCAGGACGAGGCATTTGACAAGGCCCTCACGCCCGATTCCGAAAATAATGGCGAGGCAAAGGCGGTCATATATAGGAACGGCATAGACGTGCGTTTTCTTATATACGTTATCATTTTGCTTTGCTTTGGAGCGGTTATGTCTTATAGTGCCAGCTGTATCAATGCTGAGCAAAAATATGGCGACAGCTCCTATTTTATTATTCGATACATTATCTTTGCGATAGCGGCGATAGCCGTTACTGTTCCTTTTGTGATGTATGCCCGTCCGTGGCTTTGGAAGTGCTTTGGCACGGTGACCTACGTCGGCTCGATGTTCCTTCTTTTGCTCGTGCTTGTTATTCCGGGCATCAGCGGTGAATTTAACGGTGCGCAAAGATGGATAGACCTTGGATTTATTACCATTCAGCCCTCGGAAATAGCTAAAACGGGCGTTGTAATGATGCTTGCGTTCTATATGTCCAAATACGATAAGCAGCTTATCAACGATAAAGACTGGAAAAAGGAATTCAAGTATGGCGTGTTCTATCCCGCGTGTATATTCGGCGCAGTTTGTGTGCTCGTTATGCTTGAAAAGCACATTTCGGGACTTATGATTCTCGGTATGCTCGGTATAGCGGTCATGTATATCGGCGGCACAAGACAAAAATGGATATTTATGATAATCGGAGCGATAGCGGTAGCTGGATGTTTGCTCATTCTTGTTTCTGACTATGCTCAAACCCGTGTTAACACTTGGATAAACATAGATAAGGTCGACCCCCTGGGCAGTGCTTATCAAACGCTGCAGGGACTTTATGCCATAGGATCGGGCGGATTCTTTGGCGTTGGACTTGGAAATAGCCGTCAAAAATACGGATACGTTCCCGAACCGCAAAACGACTTTGTATTCAC
The DNA here is from genome assembly GCA_045659855.1 of Eubacteriales bacterium. Lineage (GTDB taxonomy): Bacteria > Bacillota > Clostridia > Oscillospirales > CAG-272 > RGIG4608. Next base: position 2,734 of record JAZRCO010000147.1, read on the forward strand.
AATTATATGCGAGGAGCTCGGCTTTGTGGGCGCGGCTCTCATATTCGTTCTTTTTGGACTCCTTATCATCCGTGGTTTTAAGATTGCCGCAAGGGCACCGGATAAATACACGTCCTTGCTTGCATTCGGATTAACGTTTAAGGTGGCACTGCAAACGGCAATGAATATAGCCGTTGTAACAAATTCAATGCCCAATACGGGTATTGCGCTCCCGTTCTTCAGCTCGGGCGGTACTGCGCTCGCGCTTCAGATCTTTGAAATGGGAATCATCCTTTCAGTATCGAGATTTAGTACAGTAAAGAAAAAATAGATTGGCAGGACAGTTAATTAATGAGAGTATTGATGACAGGCGGTGGCACGGCAGGGCACATCAACCCCGCACTTGCTATTGCGAGTACTATAAAGCAAAACAATCCGAGTGCCGAAATCGAATTCGTTGGCACTCCCAAGGGACTTGAGGATCGCCTTGTCGGCGAGGCGGGCTATAAGATTCACCACGTGAATATTATGGGTGTTCGCCGTTCACTTTCTCCCCAAAACATCAAGGCGGCTTTTTTGATGATAAGCTCGCAGTTTCAGGCGAGAAGAATTATAAAGCAATTCAAGCCCGACATCGTTATAGGAACGGGCGGCTATGTTTGTTGGCCCGCATTGCGTGTTGCATCAAAGATGGGAATTCCCGCCGTTGCACACGAATCCAACGCAAGACCCGGTCTTGCAATCAGACAGCTCCAAGGTAATCTTGATAAGATACTCGTCAATTTTAAGGATAGCGAAAAATATATCAAGAATAAAGAAAAGGTCGTTCACGTCGGCAACCCCTTAAGAGGTGGCTTCGGTACGCTCGATAGGGACAGTGCGAGAAGGCAGCTCGGCATTCCCGAGGATAAGGTATACGTTCTCGCATTCGGCGGAAGTCTTGGCGCGCAAAGAATAAACGAGATAGTTTTCTCCTATATGAAAAACGTTGCAAGGGATAGCGAAAGCATCCTTTGTGATCTTTGTACGGGTAGGGACTATTATGAGGAATTCAGCAAGTATTTCCGCGATGCGGGACTTGATAAATGCTCAAATCTCTCTATGGTGGAATATATCAACGATATGCACGTAAGAATGTCGGCTGCCGACGTTGTCATTTGTCGAGCAGGCGCCATGACCATATCCGAGATTGCGATGATGAAGAAGGCATCTCTCATCATTCCCTCGCCGAATGTTGTTGATAACCATCAGTTCAAGAACGCAAAGGTTCTTGCCGATGCCGATGCGGCGGTGTTAATTGAGGAAAAGGTGCTCGACGATACCGTTTTCGCAAACGAGATGCAGGCACTCATCGAGGATGCTGACAAGCGCGAAAGACTTTCCAAAAACATCGTGCAGTTTGCCAATCTTGAGGCAAATAAGCTCATATACGAAGAAATTTTGAAATTGATTAACAAATGATTATGGAAGAAAAAACAAACGAAGGAAGTAAAATGCCTCGCGGACATAGGCGCTCAAGTAAGATAATTCTTGCTGCCGGCACGCTCGGCGCACTTACAGTAGCCGTGTCGATCGTGGTCGCAATCATTTTGCTTTTCTTTCCCGTTGTTGAAATAGAGGTCGAGGGTGACAGTCGCTATTCATATTCCGAGGTCATAGAGGCGTCGGGCATAAAAAGCGGCGCAAGACTCTATTATCTCAATGAATCAAAGGCGGAAAAGAGGATACTTGAAAAGCTTCCTTATCTTGAAAGTGCAAGCGTCAACTCATATTTTCCCAATAGAGTAAAGATCGTAATCGACCAATTTGACGACATATACACGACCTATCACGAGGACGGCTTTTGCCATATAAACGGCGATTTTGAGGTGCTTGATATCGTTTCCGATATTGAGGATTCGTACAAGAGCTTTTCGGGTATTTTCATCAAGCTCGAGAAACCCATCTCGAATGATGTCGGTACCGTTTACGAGGGCGAGGATAAGGATAGAGCAATTGAGCTTATAAGCTACCTCAAGGAATACGGCTTTTATCAGTCCTTAAACCTCGTGGACGTCAAGCATAAATACGAGGTCTCCTTCATTGCCGAAAAGAAATATAGATTTATACTCGGCTCAATGACCGACATCGCGGAAAAGATAGACGTTTCGTTCAAGGTATGCTTTACTAACGATTTCAAGAGAGAAGAGAATTGTATAATCAATTCATCCGATATAAAAAAAGTTATTTTGCGTTACGTTGACGATGAAATGATTCTCGCCGAATTTGATTTTTGCGAAAATTGATAAAAAACAAATAAAATTTCACAAAAAAAGCAAAAAAAGACTTGCAAATATCATAAAAATATATTATTATATATGTATGGACGAATATTCTAAATATTTTTGTGAAATTTGGAGGATCTAATAATGATTTTTGAACATGACGACAGCATGGGTAGTGGTGTCAATATTAAGGTCATAGGCGTAGGCGGCGGCGGTAACAATGCCGTTAACAGAATGATCAATACAAATATTAAGGGCGTTGAATTTATTGCTATCAATACTGATAGACAAGCACTTAGAAGAAGCGATGCTCCCGTTCAGCTCGTTATCGGTGAAAAGGTAACAAAGGGCTTCGGCGCAGGCGCAAACCCCGTTATCGGAACACGTTCCGCTGAGGAATCCGTTGAGGAGATCAAGGGAATTCTTTCAGGCGCTGATATGTGCTTCGTAACCGCAGGTATGGGAGGTGGCACTGGTACGGGTGCGGCTCCTGTAGTTGCTCGTATCGCAAGAGAGCTTGGCATTCTTACCGTTGGTATCGTTACAAAGCCCTTCGCTTTTGAGGGTACAAAGAGAATGAATCAGGCAGAGGACGGCATTGCTGCTCTTTCTTCCTACGTTGACGCTCTCGTTGTAATTCCCAACGAAAGACTTAAGCAGGTTTCCGATACAAGAATAACACTTGCAAATGCATTCGAAGCAGCTGACGACGTTCTCCGTCGCGGCGTTCAAAGCATTTCCGAGCTTATCAACGTTTCCGCATTTATCAACCTTGACTTTGCAGACGTAACATCCGTTATGCAAAATGCGGGATACGCTCATATGGGCGTTGGTAACGCAACAGGTAAGGATAAGGCAGAGCTCGCCGCTAAGGCAGCTATCTCCAGTCCTCTTCTTGAAACATCCATCAAGGGTGCATCCGGCGTGCTTATCAGCATCACCGCTTCTCCCGACGTTGGACTTGAGGACGTTGACGTTGCATCCACAATGATCTCTAACGAGGCAAATCCTGATGCGAACGTAATCTGGGGTGTTGCATTCGATCCCGAGCTTGAGGACGAAATGAGAATCACAATCATTGCAACCGGCTTTGAAAAGAAGTTTGAGGAGCAGGCACAAAAGATCGCAAAGAAGCCCGAGCCCGTTAAGGAAGCAAAGGCACCTGTTAAGGAAGAGGAGCCCGTTGATGATGACGGCGATCTCGACTTTGATGACCTTTTCACAGTTTTCAAGAGATCATAATTAACTAAATAGAAATCGCACACGCATTTGCGTGAGCGATTTTTTATTTTCTTCATATAATGTAAATAACGAAACAAAAAGGAGAAGACCATGGATAATAATTCAGTCGATAAGCATATATGTAATAATGCCCACGCACGAGCCGAGCGAAATTATCAGCCGAGGATGGAGCCCGAAAGGGAAAGATTGATGGAGCCGTTAACTCGAAACGAAGTGCATGGCTACTACGGAAGCCATGAAAACAAATGCAAGAATGAGCACGGCGGCGAGGTGTTCGTGAGCAATATGGGCAAGATGACCTATAGAAACATCAATTTTAGAGAAAGCGTTTGGACGGGCAAATATTTGCAAATGACGGTAATGTCGATTCAGCGAGGAGATGATATCGGTATCGAGATGCATCACGATACCGATCAATTTATAAGAATCGAGCACGGAACGGCACTTGCGGTAATAGGCAAGGATGATGCGTGCGAAAGAACGAGATATAAGCTTTGCGCGGGAGATGCTATCTTTATTCCCGCAGGCACGTGGCATAATATAATCAATATCGGTCGCTGTGATCTAAAGATCTCATCGATATATGCTCCGCCCCACCATCCGAGATGCACGTCCGAATATACTAAATAAAAAGAGTCCCCACGCCTTGTGGGGACTTATGCTTTATATTGCGAGCCACTGAGAGAGGGGAGTAAGATCCACGATGATGCCCACGGCAACGGATATTGCCAAGAGTAAAAGAGTGATCAAAACACTGTCCTTTCTCGGTCTGTTCGTTCTAAAGAGAACGGCAATGGCAACACCGCTGTTGACGAGCAAGCCCGAGAGCATAGCTCCAACGGAAAGGATACCGTCAACGAAAAGCTCGCTTATGATAATGCTTGAGGCACAGTTGGGAATAATTCCGACGAGTGCCGCAAGAACGTTTGCAAGAATTGGCTTGTTCAAAACCAACGAAGCGATATTTCCCTCGCCGACAAGGTGAATGATCAGGTTAAGAACGAGCGTGATTGCGAAGATGAACGCACCTACCTTGAGAGTGTGCACAAGTGCGGGCTTAACTATACCCTTGTGACAGTGACAGTCCTCGCGCTCGCAAAATTCTTCTATCTTGCTTTCGGGCTCATAGGATATCCTCTTGTATATGACACGGAGGATGAGGTCGGTCAAAAGTCCAACAACGAGAGCAACTGAGAATTTAACGAGTATTATTTTTAATATCGAGACAAAGGGAATACTGTGAGAGAGGAGAATGGGAATCATCTCGTCGCTTGTGGAAAGGAACACTGCCATGAGAGTGCCGAGCGAGATGACTCTTGCACCGTAGAGTCCTGCCGCTGCGGATGAAAAGCCGCACTGGGGCAAAAGACCGAGTGAGGCACCGATGAGCGAGCCAAACTGTCCCGAGCGCTTGAGAATCTTTTCGGACACGTCCTCAGATTTGTGTTCGAGATATTCCATTAGCATATATGTGATGAATAGGAAGGGAATGAGCTTAAGCGAATCTATAAAGCTATGCTCCAATATGTGTAAAATGTCGTGCATTTGCAAGCTCCGTCAAAATGAATTTATTAGCAAAACATTGTAACATATTGAAAGAAAAATGTCAACTCCAAAATTTTACCACATCATATTTATTGACTTTTGCTTTAAAATGCATTATAATACTGTATATAAAACCACTTATTTATATTGGAGTTAAAATGTATTTTTACGAATTACACGCACACACGAATGCCGCAAGTCTTTGCTCTATAGTGGAGCCCGAGGAATATATAGATTTTTATATCGAGAGGGGCTTTTCAGGAATGGTTGTTACCGACCATTTCTATCACGGAAACACCTCGATAGATAGAAGTCTTCCTTGGGATATGTTCGTCGACGAATTTTGTCAGGGATATATTCGTGCAAAAAGAGAAGGGGACAAGCGTGGCTTCACCGTGCTTTTTGGATTTGAACAAAAATTTGCCAGCGGCTGTGATGAATATATAGTGCTCGGAATTTCACCCGAATGGCTCAAGGCGCATCCCGAGATAAAGGATATGCCCCGATGTGAGTTTTTCGAAACCGTGAGGGCGGCGGGTGGCTTTACCATTCAAGCGCATCCCTTTAGAGAGAGATATTACGTTCCCGATATTCGCTTGGCGCTCGAGCGCGTTGACGCCGTTGAGGTAATGAATCTCGGCGACGATCTCAAGTTCTCACGCAGGTCATACGAATATGCTAAAAATCTCGGCTTGCCCATGACGGCGGGAAGCGATATCCACTCAACGATCGGCTTTTCCGTTGTTGCGGGAATGGCTACTGAAAACAAGATAAACACCGTCGAGGAGCTTATCGATGCGATCAAAAACGGTAGCGCCGTGCCTGCTCCCTGCGAAAGATTTGAGAGG
>JAZRCO010000148.1:0-3320 GCA_045659855.1 Eubacteriales bacterium
CGTTTTCCTCGAGCTTTTCAAGGCGCGAGCGAGTGTGTGCGGTAATGTAGAGGCGCTCTCTCGCTCTTGTGAGTGCAACGTAGAGAATGCGCATCTCCTCTTCAATTTGCGTGTTGCTTATCTCGAGCGCAATTGCCTCCCTCATGGGAGTATTCAAGCACGCAAATCCGTTTTCGAGCGCGAGCTTGAGGGCAATTCCCGCACGGGAATGGTAGAGTAAGCTCGGTCTAGTATCCTCGAGATTGAATCCGCTTTGCGTATTGCAAATAAAGCAAACCGGGAATTCAAGACCCTTGGATTTGTGAGCGGTAATCATTTGAACCGCATTGGCGTCGCCGTCCTCGTAGGTGAGGGACGGCACCTTTTTATTTTCAATAAGCTCGTTGATATAGGAGATGAAATTGTTAAGTCCCTTAAACGAGCCCGATTCAAATCTTCTCGCCATCTCGTAAAGACGCGTCAAATTTTGCGAATTTGCACTTTCAAACGAGTTCATAGAAAGGTCGCGGTAGATGTGATTTAGGAGCTTGTCTATGGGAAGGGATGTGGATTTTTGCTTGTATTCGGTAAGCTTACCGATAAAATACTTGTTCTTTGCAATAATATTATCGTTTGAGCCACCGTATTCGCACAGTGCTTCAAAAAGAGATGAGGAGCTTGAGCTACTTGAACGTATCTCAATAAGCTCGTCCATCGTGTATGCAAAGATGGGAGAATAGAGCGTTGCGGCAAGCGGAATATCCCTGTGAGGATTATCCACCGTTGAAAGAATCGAGAGTGCCAAAAGCACGTCGGGAGTTTCAAAAAGCTCGTATTTTGAGTTGTCCGAGCACGGAATATTATAGAACTGAAGTGCCTTTGAGATATCCTTTGCGGGAGTAGTGGATCTCATCATAATAGCAATGTCACGGGGCTCGATCGGAGTGCCGTCAGCTTTTCTTTCAAACTTGATAAGTCGGTCGATCTCACGGGCGATCCAAATCGCCTCGGGATTGCACTCAGCTCTTTCATCGCTCTCCTCGGAGTCGTCCTCGCTGGCTCTTTCGTCCGCCGTCACCACCGTAATATTGACCTTGGGAGAGGGAAGCGTTCTTCCTTCCTCCACCTTGGAAAAGATGAGGTCGTCCTCGGGTGAATATTCAATGCTTTCGCCGCAATGACCGAACAAGAAGGAGAAAATCTTGTTTGTGAATCGAATCACGTTTTCATCGCAACGGAAATTGTTGGACATGAATATCAGCGCACTGCTTGAGTCCTGTGCATTTTCAATGGGCGGAAAGCTCTTCTTGTAGCCGGCGAAAACGTCGGTATCCGCACCTCTAAAGCTGTAAATGCTTTGCTTTATGTCACCAACCATAAATCGGTTGTTTTCCTTTGAAATAAGCGTGAAGATCCTATCCTGCATCGCATCAACGTCTTGATATTCGTCGATGTAAATCTCGTCGAACTGCTCCCTATAGGAGAGTGCAATATCACTCGGTGAGCCGTCGGGATTGGTGAGGAGCTGATAGGAGAAGCGCCTTATGTCGTCGAAATCAAACGCCTTGCGCTTGATTTTTTCATTAAGTGCCTCCTTGTCGAACTCGCTGAAAATATTGTAAAGTGAGAAAAGGATCTCACTCGTTTGGCGCATTGTGTGCTTGATGCTATCCTCGTCAAAGGATAGGAATTTTTCGCCGATGGATTTTATAAATGCGCATTCCTCGTCACGCATTGCCTTGCAGGCAAGAATGCTTTCGGTTTGGAACTCCTTTTTAAGACTTCCAAGTCGTTGCTTGTTAAAGGAGAGCACGTGCTCTCGAACGGCACGGTAATCGCGTTGCTCGAGAAGAGCGGAGAGCTCCGCAAGGAACTCCTTTTCATATGCAAAGGGAGCAAGATAGGCAATGGATGCCATCTCATTGCTCGCAATAACGTCACAGCACTGTGATATTGCACTGTAATAGCTGCTCGCACCTTTTTTTAAATAATCGAGAACGATTTTACCCTGCTTGCTATCGAGAAAGCTACCCTCCGCCTCGTTTTTAAGCTCGTTTGCCATATCGAGAATAACTCGACTGCCCTCAACCTTTGAGCAAAGCTTGTTATGTAAAACGAGGAACACGTCGGAAAGCGTGTCGCTTTGCTTTGCGGAGGTGAAGTTTTCAACGAACGATAAAAATGCGTTGTCGCTATCAGCTGAAGCATCGTAATGTTTTTCAATAACGAGGTCCATAACCTCCTTGCGAAGAAGAGCCATTTCGCCCTCGTCGGCAAGTCTAAAATTAGAGGGAAGACCGAGTCGCTGGAAATTTGCCCTAACTATATCGAGATAGAATGAGTCGATGGTGCAAATCCTTGCGCTCTCCAAAAGCACGAGCTGCTTAGAGAGATATTGTGAGGTGGGGTTTGTCGCAAGCTCGTCTGAAATCGCATTAGAGATTTTTCTTTTAAGATCGGCGGCGGAAAGACGGGTGAAGGTAACGATCAGCATTCTTGAAATACTTGCGGGATTTGCCTCATCCGTGAGCTTTCGCACGATTCTTTCGGTCAAGGTGGCGGTTTTTCCCGAGCCGGCGGCTGCGGAAATAAGCAAGGTTTTGCCGCGCGAGTCGATTGCTTGCTGCTGCTTGGGTGTCCAATTTTTGCTCATTTTTCCAACCTCCTTAAACCTTATTTTTATGTGTTGAAGACCTGCATATCGCCTTCATTTTACAGTATCTACAGGGCGATTTATCACCCGAACGCAATGGGATTGCATCCGCCTTGCCATCACGCATGCTCTCGGCAACACGGATAACGGTTTGCGAGAGAAGCTCAAATATCTCGTCAAATCCCTCGCTTGAAACAAGACTCTTACCCGAAAGAGTTCCGTCCTTTTCAGTCTTTATCTTTGAAACGATTTTGGGATCAAGATCGTGATTGATCGCTTTGATTATCTCGGGATCGCTTGAAATGAGTCCACTTCTTGAAAACTCGCCTTGAATGAGCCCGTCAAGCTCGTCGCCCTCGCAAAGCTTGTCCACGGAAACAACGGGCGCGTTTGACGAAAGATACTGAATGCCGGCGGGAAGTATCCTGCCGTCCTCGGCGCATCCCATCTCCGCCTTGCGTTTTTCGTCCTTGAGATTGCACATTGAGTAGAGATATATCAAAAGCTGGGTGTTAAGCCCCTCCTTGAGATCGTCAAAGGAGAACTCCTTGCTACCCGTCTTGTAGTCAACGATTCTAATATAAACGTTGCCGTCCTTTTTGTAGGTGTCCACACGGTCGGCAATGCCGCGAAGCTTGAGAGTTGTGCCGTCCTTGAGCTCAAACTCGAGTGCAAGTCGGAGGCCAAG
>JAZRCO010000149.1:0-1809 GCA_045659855.1 Eubacteriales bacterium
CGAGAAAGTGATGAAAATCTTGAAAGAAATTCGCAATATTTGTCTATTTCTTTATTGGAGAGGTTTGTTTTTACCAATGAAGTATTGAGATTGACTAGCTTTGCAAGCTCTCCGTTTAAATTGTTATTCGAATGCTGAGAAAGGAAGTTTTGAAGGAACGATTCTCCAATTGTTGCAATGGACACCTTTTTCATATCGTAATCACTGTAGGTGAACATTGCCTTAGCAAGCTGACCGTCCATATAGATATTACCCTTATACTCAATGCTACTGTAAATAAATGGATATCTAATAAGATATTCAAACTTGCCCATGGAATCGGTAAGCTCAACAAGGGCGTCGGTAGAAACGAACAAATATCTATGTAAGCTCGTTCCAATCAAATCTTGAATACTACGGAGCATATCCTTTGACGGTGCGCTGTAGTAAAGATCCTGCAATACCTTTCCGCCTTCAAGTAACGTGTTATCGGGAATCGGTAGGAAGGTTACCGAATTGTTTTTGGGTTCGCAATGCATGACGGTTAATGAGAGCACCTCGCCCTCGTGCGTTAAGCCGATAAGAAGATTCGAAGCTCTTTGCGTGGGTTCAAGTACATTCAGTTCGATATATCGGTCGGTAATAACTACTGCCGCAATAAGCGAAAATATTACCAAGGATATGATAAATGACTTGAACAACAAATCGGACTTGATTTTCATAATCGGCTCCTTTCTTCAAAAGTAATTAGTCGTGTAGTCTTTCTCCCAAAATATTTCTATATTTTTGATAGAAATCTTCAAAGTAACCGCCGTCGAGTGCTTCTCTAATCTTTTCGGTCAGTTCATTATAGAAATATAAGTTGTGAATAACGGCAAGGCGCATTCCGAGTGCTTCCTTTGCTTTGATAAGATGTCTAATATAGGATCTACTGTAGTTTCGGCAAGCGGGACAACCGCATCCCTCGTCAAACGGACGAGGATCCTTGGCATATTGCTCGTTCATAACGTTCATTTTGCCATGCCATGTGAAAAGGTTTCCGTGTCTTGCGTTTCTTGAGGGCATTACACAGTCGAAGAAATCAACGCCGCGATGAACTGCTTCAAGAATGTTACAGGGAGTGCCAACACCCATCAAATATCTTGGCTTATCCTTGGGCATATAGGGTTCGACAACCTCAATGATACGGTACATATCTTCAGTAGATTCACCAACTGCAAGTCCACCGATTGCGTATCCGTCAAGGTCGAGCTCGGCAATCTCCTGCATATGCTTGATGCGGAGATCGTCATAGGTGCTTCCCTGATTTATACCGAATAACATTTGATTTTTGTTAATCGTGTCGGGCAAGGAGTTGAGTCTTGCCATTTCGTTCTTGCAACGAACGAGCCATCTTGTCGTTCTATCGCAGGACTGCTGAACGTATTGATATTCAGCGGGATTTTCAATGCATTCATCAAATGCCATAGCAATTGTTGATGCGAGGTTTGACTGAATTTGCATGCTCTCCTCGGGGCCCATGAAGATTCGTTTACCGTCGATGTGGGAGGCGAACTGAACGCCTTCCTCGGTAATCTTTCGTAGGGATGCGAGTGAGAAAACTTGGAATCCACCGCTATCGGTTAAAACGGGCTTATCCCAGTTAAAGAATTTGTGGATGCCGCCCATTTCTTTTATGAGCTTATCTCCGGGTCTTACGTGCAAATGGTATGTGTTTAAAAGCACCACCTGACAATTAAGCTCTCTTAAATCCATAGTAGAAACTCCACCCTTGATTGCGGCACATGTGCCAACGTTCATGAATACTGGTGTTTGTATAACGCCGTGAAC
>JAZRCO010000150.1:0-2725 GCA_045659855.1 Eubacteriales bacterium
ACGATCCGACTTCGACGGAAAATTCTATATGGTGTACGTTGCTAATGAGCACCTTGGAGTTGCGGTTGCCGATTCGCCACTCGGTCCTTTCGTTCAGCAAGAGAAGAGATGGCTCAACGACACAAATGAGATAGACGGTCATTTCTTTGTTGATGAAGATGGAACGGTGTACATATATTTCGTTCGCTTTGAGGAAGGAAACGTGATCTGGTGCGCCAAGATGAACGAAGATCTTCTTTCCTATGACAAAAGCACGGCTAAATTCTTGTTTAGAGCGGAAGAAGAGTGGGAGATGCGCGATTGCAGCGTTGTGGAAGGTCCGTTTGTCCTCAAGCACAATGGGAAATATTATTTGACATATTCCGCCAATCACACACGAAGTGAGGATTATGCGGTTGGATATGCCGTATCGAATAATCCGATGGGGCCCTTTAAAAAGGCGTCATGCAATCCGATCCTCAAAAAGAACGATGCTTTTAACGGCACGGGACATCATAGCTTTACGACCTCCAAGGACGGCAGTGAACTCGTTTGCGTTTATCACGCTCGCCCATTGAGAGATACAAGCTCTCCCCGTCAAACGTGCATAGATAGGGCTAAATTTGTGGCTAATTGCGACGGTGGTGATGATATTCTCGTTATTTTAGGACCTACCTCCACTGAGCAAAAATCATTTGAATAGTAAACAATCAAAAAAGTCGAGAAAATCTCGACTTTTTTCTTCTTTATTAATAAAAAAGAACGGCTCAAAGGAGAATTTGAGCCGTTCGGGGAAAGAGATGAAGGTGGTTTATTTCATCTCGAAGCTGTTATTTAATACGAGTGTGCTGTAGAGGAAGATAACGTCCTGACCTTCCTTGAAGATGTTGTAATTACCAAGCAACATGCTGGAGAGGTATCTGATATCTACCACTGTGATCTTAGCATAATCGTCCGTCATAAGAGGGATAATGCTTCTACCGTAGGAATCTCTAAACACAACGAGCTCCTTATCGGTCTTTGCATTGGGATTTTCAATGGTGATGTAGGGACGCTCACCGCCAAGGAAGAGGTCGTATCCGTCCTTATCGTTACCCTTTTCTAAATCGTAAAGGGGAAGTATCTTACCGCCCTCAAATGCATTTTTCACAACGAGGTTCTTCATATTATCGTTTGTGAGATAATAGAGAGTTTCGGACTTGAGGGGTTTGGGAGCTCTACCCGCGTAAACACCGAAGAAAGGTGTTTCAAGCGCGTTTTGAGTGTAGATGCTATTGTGATTACCGCCCATACCGTTAACGAGGAGCTTCGCAATGTCAACGAGCTTCTCTTGGCGCCAGTGAGTATCGGACATGTAGTAGTCCTCAAGCTCAAGACTGTGCATGATATCGATATACTCGGCAAATCCAACCTTGGCGAGCATCTCATTTACAAACTGCTCATAGTCCATGGAGAGATATCCGTTTTGCTCGGCGAGGAAGTAGCCCTTGTCGGGGATGATTGAAATATAGGGGTTAATGCCGAGGGGCTTGAGATACTTGTTATAAATGAACGCAAGCTTATTTGCGGCATGTGTGATAGAATCCTTGTTGATTTGCTCCTGCATCTCTGCAGCAAAGCCGTTCTCAACGAATACGCCATCCTTGTCCTTGTGGCCGAAAATATACGTTCCCACAAAGGATTTGAGGTTACGGAAGGCATCGCGGAAGGGGAAGTTATCAGGAGTGTATTTGTCGTCAAAGATCTTCATAAAGCTCGAGCTGTAGTTTGCACCGTCCTTCATAATGGATTCAAGAGTAAGAGTCGGGAATTTAGCGGGCTCACGGCGCTCGCTGTCAAGGAATTCGGGCTTGGGCAAAAAGAGGCAAAGCAAACAAAATCCAAGTACAATAAATGCCATTACTGAAACGACAACTTTATTTTTAGTATTAGTATTCATTTTTACCTCCTATTAGAATCTAAAGTAAAGGAAGGGATTGGACGACGAGTCAACGAGGAAGGCGGTAATAACTGCAAGAAGTGCAATGAGGACAACGGGTTCAAGCACGTTTGCAATCTTACCGAGCTTCTTCGACTCGGAGAATTTAGATGCGAGATTCTTCACAACGGGTGTTGAGCCAACAAGCGCGAACACGAGAAGAACTGCATAATTTCTCAAATGGTAGAGCGTTTCGGGAGAACAGAAGGAGATACCGCCCGCGCCGAAGAGTCCACCGATATACTGGAATGCCTCGGGAAGCGTTTCAATATTGAATACGATAAAGCTTACGATTACCGCAAGGAGAATGTAAATTCTACTGAGCACGCGGCTCTTATTGAGATGCTTCAAGAGGAAGAATTTTTCAATAGTAAGAAGAACGCCGAAGAACAATCCCCAAAGGATAAAGTTCCAGGATGCTCCGTGCCAAAAGCCGGTGAGGAGCCAAACGATGAAGATGTTTATGAGATGTCTAAGCTTTGATCCGCGGTTTCCACCAAGGGGAATGTACACGTAATCGCGGAACCATGTGCCAAGGGACATGTGCCATCTTCTCCAAAATTCAGTTGCGCTCTTTGAAATAAAGGGATAGTTAAAGTTTTCAAGGAAATTGAAGCCAAGGATCTTACCAAGACCGATAGCCATATCCGAATAACCTGAGAAGTCAAAATAGATATAGAGTGCTACGGAAATACCGTACATCCAGTACATAAGCACTGTCTTTTCGTCAGCTTTATAAACGACTTGGCTGATATCGTACATTGAGTT
>JAZRCO010000151.1:0-5601 GCA_045659855.1 Eubacteriales bacterium
ATTATGGCGCAAATCTATTGCATATTTCGAAATTTTGAGTTATAATATACTATGTATATTTATGGCAATTTATTTTGTGGAGGCACAAATGAAAATTATAGGATTAACAGGACTTAGCGGTGCGGGAAAAAGTACTCTTTGCAAAAAGTTTGAGGAATACGGCATTCCCTGCATTAATACCGACGACGTGTATCACTCTATCACAAGCAGCCCCTCTCCCTGTCTTGCGGAGATCGAAAGTAAGTTTGGAAAATGTGTGATAAACGAAAACGGCTCCTTAAACCGTACAGCTCTCGCAAAGCTCGTTTTCGAGGGTAAGGATGCAAAAAAGAATCTTGCAAGTCTTAACGCCACCACCCATAAATACGTTTGGGAGGAAACGAACAGGATGCTCTCCCAATACATACGCAAGGGCAAAAAGATTGCGGTCATTGATGCGCCCGCGCTCTTTTCGTCAAAGATTTTCATCGGTGCATGCGATTTTATTATCTCGGTGCTTTGCGACGAGGAAACAAGAGTCGAGAGAATCGTCAATCGTGACGGCATCTCCCGTGAGCAAGCTCTCGCAAGAATCAAGGCGCAGCCGAGTGAAGATTTCTTTATCAAGAATTCCGACTATTGCATAACCAACAACAAGAATCCGTCGGATATGACAAATCAGCTTTTGTCTATTTTTGAGCAGGAAGGTATAAACGTTTAATGAGATTAAAAAAGATATTCAACACGAGGATAATACTCTTGCTCATCGTTGCGGCATTCGTGTTATCCATCGTTGCAAGCGTTTTGATCAGCTGTATCGAGCGCTTGGTCTATCCCGAAACGTATAAGGAATACGTTACCGAGTATTCCGAGAAATATGCCGTTCCAAGAGAGCTCGTATTTGCGGTGATAAAGGTCGAGAGCAATTTCGACAAGGATGCCGTGAGCCGTGTTGGTGCGCTTGGACTTATGCAGCTCCTACCGTCCACCTATTCGTGGCTCGCCTCCCTTGTGGGAGATCTTCCGTCCGAGCAGCTCTTGTACGATCCCCAAACCAATATAAAGTACGGCACCTATTATTTGCAGTATCTTTATTCAAAGTTTGGCTCGTGGGAAAAGGCGATCATCGCATATAACTGGGGCGAGGGCAATTTCTCAAACTTTTTAGAGAAAAACGGATATACCGAGGGCGAATATAGCTCGATTCCCGTCAAAGAAACAAGAAATTACGTCAGCAAGGTAATGCACCACTGGAAAAAATATAACGAACTTTACAAATAATTGAAAGGAAATATAAAACTATGGAAACAAAAGAACTTAAAGAACAGCTTTTTTACAAGAAGGCAAGCGTTTATGAAAAGGCATCACCTGAAGCTATCGACGCGGCTTACGACTTTGCAGTAGACTATATGAAGTATCTCGACGATGCTAAGACCGAGCGCGAAGCGGTTGATGCATCCATCATCATCGCTGAGGCGGCAGGATTTAAACCCTACTCCATCGGTCAAAAGCTTAGCGTTGGAGATAAGTGCTACTACAACAATAGAGGCAAAAACCTTTTCCTCTTTACAGTAGGTAGCGAAAATCTTGAGGAGGGTATCCGCATCAGCGCGGCTCACATCGACTCCCCCAGAATCGACCTCAAGCAGGTTCCTCTTTACGAGGAGGAGGGCATGAGCTTCTTCAAGACTCACTACTACGGCGGCATCCGTAAATATCAGTGGCTTGCAACACCTCTCGCTATCCACGGCGTGGTTATCAAGGCGGACGGAACAAGCGTGAACGTTGTTATCGGTGAAGACGATAACGATCCCGTTCTCTACATAAACGATCTTCTTCCCCACCTTTCTCACGGAATGGACAGCAAGCCCGTTGGCTCGTTCATCGACGCTGAAAAGCTCAACATCCTCGTTGGTAGCCGTCCCTACGGTGACGAGGATAACGCAGTTAAGCTCAACACAATGAGAATTCTCAATGAAAAATACGGCATCGTTGAGGAGGACTTCCTCACAGCCGAGCTCTCCATCGTTCCCGCACAAAAGGCAAGAGACGTTGGTCTTGACCGTTCCCTCATCGGTGCTTACGGTCACGACGATAGAGTTTGCGCATATCCCGCACTCAAGGCGATCATCGACTGTGCAGACAGCAAGCACACACTTATGTGCATCCTTGCCGACAAGGAGGAAACAGGATCCGACGGTAACACAGGCATGCAGTGTGACTTCATGCTCGACCTCATCGACGAGATCGCTCTCTCCATGGGCGCAAATCCGAGAATCGTTAGAGCAAACTCCAAGTGCCTCTCCGCCGACGTTTCCGCAGCATACGACCCCAATTTCGCCGAGGTGTTTGAAAGAAGAAACTCCGCTCTTCTTTCCCACGGTGTTGTTCTCACAAAGTACACCGGCTCTCGCGGTAAGGGCGGCACAAACGATGCAAACGCAGAATTCGTTGGCTTCGTTCGTCAGGCAATGGCTGAATACGGCGTTATTTGGCAAAGCGGTGAGCTTGGCAGAGTTGACGTTGGCGGCGGCGGTACCGTTGCTAAGTTCATCTCCAAGCACAACATCGACGTTGTTGACCTCGGTGTTCCCGTAATCGCAATGCACGCACCCTTCGAGGTTATCTCCAAGGTTGACCTTTACGAATCCTACAGAGCATTCTGCGCCTTTTGCAAATTTTAGTGTATAAAGCCCTTGCTTAACACTGAAATTTATAGAAAGGACATAATTTACAATGCTGAATAAACTTACCTTTGCCGAGCAACGATATATTCAAATCGAGGGCGAAATGAACGACCCCGATATTGCGGCAAATCCCGCGGAATTTACAAAGAGAATCAAGGAATTCAATTCCCTCACTCCCGTTATCACAAAGTTCCGCGAATACAAAAAGAACGAGCAGGAGCTCGCCGAAGCATTTGAAATGCTTGACAACGTTGATCCCGAAATGAAGGAAATGATCCAAGAGGAGATTTCCATTTGCAAGGAGAAAAGCGTTACACTCTTTGAGGAGTTGAAGATACTTCTTCTCCCCAAGGACCCCAATGATAGCAAAAACGTAATCATCGAAATCCGTGCAGGTGCGGGCGGTGAGGAGGCGGCACTTTTTGCAGGTGTGCTCTATAGAATGTACACCATGTATGCCGACAAAACCCGCTTCAAAACAAGCGTTGTATCCTGCAACGAAACCGAGCTTGGCGGCTATAAGGAAATTTGCTTTATGGTCGAGGGCGATGGCGCATATTCCCGCTTCAAATTTGAAAGTGGCGTTCACCGTGTTCAAAGAGTTCCCGAAACCGAAAGCCAGGGTAGAATTCAAACCTCGACCGTAACGGTTGCGGTTCTTCCCGAGGCGGAGGACGTTGACGTTGAGATAAACCCCGCCGACATCGTTGTTGAAACGTGTAAATCGAGTGGCGCGGGCGGTCAGCACATCAACAAGACCGAATCGGCTATCCGTATCTACCACAAGCCCACGGGAATCGTGGTGTGGTGTCAGGAGGAGCGTAGCCAGCTCAAGAATAAGGATAAGGCAATGAAGATGCTTCGCACCAAGCTTCTTGATATCAAGCAGCAGGAGCAGGAGGATAAGATATCCTCTGACCGCAAGTTGCAGGTCGGAACGGGTGCAAGAAGTGAAAAGATCAGAACGTATAACTATCCTCAAAGCCGTATAACCGACCATAGAATCGGATATACCATCCATTCCCTCGAGAGCTTTGTAAACGGCAATATCGACGATATGATCGACGCGCTCATCACTGCGGACACCGCAGAAAAGCTCAAAAATTCAACTGAGAACTAAAACACTTATACTATGGATACAAGAATCGTTAAAATTATTGAAACAACTGAATATAGCGAGCAGCTACGTGAGGCGGCAGAGATAATTAGAGATGGCGGTCTTGTTGTCTTTCCCACTGAAACAGTCTACGGTCTTGGCGGTAACGGACTTTTCGCCGATGCGGCAAAAGCCATCTACGCCGCCAAGGGTAGACCGAGTGACAACCCCTTGATAATTCACGTAGCAAATCCGAGCGATGCGGATAATTACGCCTTCACAAGCGAGCTCTATTACCGTCTTGCCAAGGCGTTCATGCCTGGCCCCCTAACCGTTATCATGCCCAAGAGGGACTGCATTCCCCTTTCAGTTACGGGTGGTCTTGACACAGTAGCAGTTCGTTGTCCCTCGCATCCCATAGCGCACGCGCTTATAAAAGAAGCAGGCGTACCCATTGCCGCACCGAGTGCGAACATCTCGGGCCGTCCCTCTCCCACGAGCGCAAAATACGTTATCGAGGATATGAACGGTAGAGTCGATATGATAATCGACGGCGGCGAATGTGAGATAGGTCTTGAATCAACGATAGTTAAGATGGACGGTGACTCTCTCACCCTGCTCCGCCCGGGCGCAATCACCTACGATGCGCTTTGCTGCGTTTGTGATAACGTAATAATCGCTCCAGCGGTGCTTGAAAAGCTCGCGGATAACGAAAAGCCCCTCTCCCCCGGTATGAAATATAGGCACTACGCTCCAAGCGCCGACTTTGTTTTGCTCGACGGCGATAGCGAGGACGTGCTTGCATTCATGATACGGGAGCAAAGAGATTGCGGATGCGCCATCCTTTGCTATGACGAGGAGCTTGCATCACTTGATTGCTCCCTCTCCATTTCCGTTGGAGAAAGAGATGACCTCGTCACTCAAGCGAAAAAGCTATTCACCTCACTCCGTGATGCGGACAAGCTCGGAGCAAGCAGGATATACGCGCACCTCCCCAAGCAAGAAGGTCTTGGACTTGCGCTTTACAATCGAATGATACGCGCCGCGGCGCATACTATAAAGAAAATTTAAGGACACTTTAAAATGGCTAGAAAAAGCAAAAAAGTTGAAGAAAAAAAAGAAATAATCCATAAGCCCGCGATACCGCAGCCCATAACGGAAACTATAGAGAAAAACTATATGCCCTACGTTATGAGCGTTATCGTTTCCCGTGCCATCCCCGAGATCGACGGTCTTAAGCCCTCACATAGAAAGCTCCTTTATACTATGTATAAAATGGGACTTCTCACAGGTGCGAAAACCAAGAGCGCAAATATCGTTGGCTCAACCATGGAGCTCCACCCCCACGGCGACGCCGCCATATACGAAACGATGGTGCGTCTTACAAAGGGACACGGGGCACTCCTTCATCCCCTCGTTGACTCAAAGGGTAGCTTTGGTAAGCAATATTCTTCCGAAATGAAATATGCGGCATCCCGTTATACCGAGGCAAAGCTCGATCCGTTTTGCGTTGAGCTCTTCCGAGGAATAGATAAAGATGCGGTTGATTTCATTGACAACTATGACGGTAGCATGCAGGAGCCCATTTTGCTCCCCACGTCCTTCCCCAACGTGCTCGTTACTCCCAACAAGGGTATCGCCGTTGGTATGGCAAGTGAGATTTGCTCATTCAACCTCTCTGAGATTTGTGACGCTACTATCGCCATTCTCAAGAATCCCAAAACCAATGTGGAAAAGATACTCGACATCGTGAAAGCGCCCGACTTCCCAGGAGGCGGCACGATAGTTTACAATCGCGACACCATGCGTCAGGTCTATGAAACGGGCTCGGGCTCGGTC
>JAZRCO010000152.1:0-4930 GCA_045659855.1 Eubacteriales bacterium
CGGCGAAAATTCATTTTCGTAAGAGGATTTTATTGAGCGTACCGATAATTCCTTTAGGAATTGTCGAAAATTTACGCAAAATTAGCTCAAACTCGCTCGATTGTTTCGTCCACCTTTTCAAAGGTGGCGCCCGCCGCGCAGGCGACCTAAACGTAACTAATATATTTTAAACAACATATAAGGAGAAAAATTATGACACAAATCAAGAGATTACAAAAAATCATGGCTGAAAAGGGAATCGAGGGTATTCTTGTCAGCTCGAATATAAATCAGCGATACGTATCCAACTTTGATTTTCAGGACGGCTACGTGCTCGTGCTTCAGGGCAAGGCATTCGTTTTGACCGACTTTAGATATATCGAGGCGGCGAACAACGAGCTTGACCTTAACGATTTTCAGATCGTAACTCCCAAAGGCGGACATCTTCGTGCGGTAGCGTCTCTTGCCGAGGAGAACGGTGTTAAGACCGTACTCGTTGAAGAGGGAGCGCTCTCGCTTGCCGACTTTGCTCGCTTTGAAAAGCTCGCGGACGGCAAGGTAGCATACGCTCACGGAGCTTCGGAGATATTTGACGGCATGCGTGTTGCCAAGACCGAGACCGAGCTTGACAATATGGCGCAGGCGCAGGCGATCACCGATGCGGCATTCCTTCATATATTAAACGTGCTCCGTCCCGATATGACGGAGATAGACGTTGCCCTCGAGCTTGAATTCTTTATGAGAAAGCACGGCGCGGAGAGAACGTCCTTTGAGACCATTGCGGTTTCAGGCACGGCATCATCCATGCCCCACGGCGTACCGAGAAACGTTAAGCTCGAGCGCGGCTTTTTGACAATGGACTTCGGCTGTGTTTATAATGGATACTGCTCCGATATGACGAGAACCGTTGTTCTCGGTAAGGCGGACGAGGATATTAAGAAGGTATATAACACGGTTCTTGCGGCACAGACGGCGGCACTTGATGCGGCTGCAAGCGGCGAGCGCGGATGCTACCGTCTTGACGAGATAGCACGCGATATTATCAACGCTGCGGGCTTTGAGGGACGCTTCGGTCACTCGCTCGGTCACGGCGTTGGTATGCTCGTTCACGAGAATCCCCGCCTTGCACCCGGCATCGACAGGGGCGAGCGTCTTGTTACGGGTAACGTTGTAACCTTTGAGCCGGGAATCTACATTCCCGAAAAGTACGGCTGCCGAATTGAAGATATGGCGGCGATAACCGACACGGGTATTCGCAATTTCACCAAGAGCACCAAGGAGCTCATTGAGTTGTTCTAATTTTAGGAGTAATAATGATAAAGAAGTATATAAGAATAAAGCTAACGTCCTTGCGAGAGGCGTCCAACGACAGCTTTTTCGGGCAAATGCTCGGCGACGAGGTGGACGAATTTGAGGACGAGGAGGAGCTTCTGTCCGAGGCCGAGGAGGTCGAGGGGCCCATCGAGATGTTTTCGGAGGGTGAGCTCTACATCACCGACGACCGTGTGATAATCGCCTACGACGAGAGTGAGCTCACGGGAATGGAGGGCTCCCACACGCAGGTGCGATTCGAGAGAAATGCTCCCGAGCTTGTCACCATGATGAGAAGCGGAAGCGTGAACACCATTCTTGTTTTCGAGGAGGGCAAGCGCCACATTTGCACCTATCAAACGCCCTATATGCCGTTTGAGATATGCGTTTTCACCAAGCAGGTGAAGAACGGTCTCCTTGAGAGCGGCGTTATCGAGCTCGATTATATCGTGGAGATAAGGGGCGCACAGGCGGAGAGAACGCAGTTCAAGATAGAGATTTTTGAAGAGGGCACGCTCTAACTTGTGGTAAATTGCTCTTAAAAAGGCAAATAAAATAAAAAAAGTACGCATAACATAGCTCAAAAGGAGGTATATTATGCGTATTTTTTTGTGTATCGGAACCCGTCCCGAGGCGATAAAAATGCTTCCGCTAGCGCTTGAGATAAGAAAGCACGCGTCTCTCGAGCTAAAGATCTGCCATAGCGGTCAGCACGGAAAGCTCGCGGATGACGTCTTCGATTTCTTTGGAATTGCGGCGGATTATCGCTTTAATGCGATGAAGAAGGGACAGTCGCTCGGCGAGCTGACGAGACGGCTTCTTAATTATTTTGATGTAGTTTTTGAGAGGGAAAGACCGCATCTCGTCCTCGTCCACGGCGATACGACAAGCGCATTTTGCGCTTCTCTCGCGGCGTTTTACAGGGGCATTTCGATAGCCCACGTGGAGGCGGGACTCCGCACCCACAACGTGCGCTCGCCGTTCCCCGAGGAGTTCAACCGAGTCGCGATAGATTCCATTGCCGACTTGCATTTCGCTCCGACCGCTCTCGCACGTAAAAACCTCGAAAATGAGGGCAAAAAGGGGGCAATAACGGTTGGAAACACGGTAATCGACGCACTTTCCTACACGGTGCGTGATGACTATTCCTCACCCGTTATGGATTGGATAGACGGAAAAAAGCTCGTCCTTTTGACCACTCACCGAAGGGAGAATCTCGGCGAGAGGATGCACTCCGCACTCCTTGGAGTGAGGGATGCGCTAACGGAGGCGAGCGAGCTCTTTTGCCTTGCTCCGCTGCATCCGAATCCCCGCATCCGTGAGCTTGCGGAGGAGGTGTTTCACGATGTCAAAAATATTAAGATTTGCGACCCTCTATCCGTTTGCGATTTTCACAATGCGCTCTCTCGCTCGGTGGCGGTCGTTACCGATAGCGGAGGCATTCAAGAGGAGGCGTCCTATCTCGGCGTGCCCATTTTCGTGCTCCGTGATAGCACCGAGAGATATGAGGCGCTCGAGCTTGGCAACGCCCGTCTTGTCGGCACGAAAAGGGAGGAGGTCGCACTCAAGCTCCTGCGTGCGCTTCGCAACGGTGAGGTGCTTGAGTCGATGAGAAAGCGCTCGCTTGTTTTCGGGGACGGAACCGCTTGTGAAAAAATTGTGAAAAAGCTATTGTGTTTATCCGAAAACGGTGGTATAATTAAAATGACTTAATATGCTTTTCTTATATAAGGAGGTAAAAATGAAGGTTTTTGAAATGAAAAATATGATAAGCGAGGGTGCTCTCGACGAGAGATTCGTTTCTCTCTACGATGCGAGCGCAGTGGGTGCTCAAAGGGAGAGATACCTTTCGGCATTGGATAGCTTTGCCGCACTTTTCGGTGATGGCCGTGACGTAAATCTCTATTCCGTTGCGGGTAGAAGCGAGCTTGCGGGCAACCACTCCGTCCATAACTGCGGATGCGTTATTGCGGCGTCCATCAATCTTGACATTATCGCAGTCGTTGCACAGAACGGCACGAATACGGTAAATCTCAAGAGCGAGGGCTACGATATGCTCTCCATAGATTTCGATAGATATAGCGAGCCCACAAGTCAGCATTTCGGCACGAGCGCGTCTCTCATTGCGGGAATGTGCGCGGGCTTTAAGAATAAAGGATATTCCGTTGGTGGCTTTGACGCCTACTGTACCTCAAGCGTGCTACGTGGCTCGGGACTTTCCTCAAGCGCGGCGTTTGAGGATATGATAGGAAATATCCTCAGCCACGAGTTCAACGGCGGCAGCGTTTCAAACGTTGAGATAGCAAAGCTCGCTCAGTATGCCGAGAACGTGTTCTTCGGCAAGCCCTGTGGTCTTATGGATCAGGTCGCATGCGCTTACGGTGGCATCGTTGCCATCGATTTCAAGGATACGAAGGCGCCCGTCATCGAGAAGATCGATTTCGACCTTTCAAACGCGGGATATAATCTTTGCATCGTTGATACGGGCGGAAACCATGCCGACCTTACGGATGATTATGCATCCGTGCCCGCCGAGATGAAGGCGGTGGCAGCTCTCCTCGGACAAACGCATCTCCGTCCCTGCGACGAGAGTGAGGTCCTTGCGAGCGCAAAGATCATCCGCGAGAAATGCGGCGACCGTGCGCTTATGAGAGCTATCCATTTCTTCCGTGAGAATAAGCGTGTTGGCGACATGAAGAGTGCATTGCTTTCGGGCGACCTCGACGCATATTTTGGCAACGTTTTCGAATCGGGAAGATCGTCATTTTGCTATTTGCAAAACGTATATACCACAAAGAACGTTAGCGAGCAGGGACTCTCCCTTGCGCTTTGCCTCACCGAGGGCTTTATGAAGGGCAAGAAGGGGGCGTTCCGTGTTCACGGCGGCGGCTTTGCGGGAACGATCCAAGCATACGTGAGAGAGTGCGACGTCGATGACTACCGTGCTCTTATGGACTCCGTTTTCGGAGAGGGCGCATGCCTTGTTCTCCGAGTTCGTCAGGACGGCGCCATTAAGGTGAACTGATGTCGAGCTATTCAATAACCTCGCTTTATTCGGGCTCAAAGGGGAACTGCGTGCTCATTGAAAGCGAGAAGGCGAAGATACTTATAGATGCGGGTAAGAGCGCACGCGCTCTCTGCTCGGCTTTGAATAGCATTGGAAGGAGCATCGACGAGATAGATGCGATATTTATCACCCACGAGCATACCGATCATATATCGGCGCTCGAGGTGCTCCTGAGAAAGCATAGGATCCCCGTGCATATGGTGAGGATAAGTGCCGAAAGAGTTATCGACAATAAGCTCGCCGAGCATAAGCATCTTGTTGTTATGCACGATCCGCTCTTTAAAGAGAGGGTGGGGGATATGAGGATAGTGAGCTTTCCCACCTCGCACGATAGCGCCTATTCGGTGGGATATGTGATACATATGCTCGGCAAGGGCGTCAAAATCGGATACGCAACCGACACGGGCTACGTTACCGACGAAATGTACGATGCACTTACTAATTGCGAGAGCGTTGTGATCGAGTGTAATCACGATCCGAGCAAGCTCATGAACGGCCCGTATCCTTACGATCTCAAGATGAGGATAATTTCCGATACGGGACACCTTTCCAACTTCGCCTGTGCCTATCTTT
>JAZRCO010000153.1:0-2247 GCA_045659855.1 Eubacteriales bacterium
GAATTTGTGGATGCCGCCCATTTCTTTTATGAGCTTATCTCCGGGTCTTACGTGCAAATGGTATGTGTTTGAAAGCTCCACCTGACATTTAAGCTCTCTTAAATCCATAGTAGAAACTCCACCCTTGATTGCGGCACATGTGCCGACGTTCATGAATACTGGTGTTTGTATATCGCCGTGAACGGTATGCAAAACTCCGCGTCTTGCTTTGCCGTCGGTCTTCAATAATTCAAAGTTGCGACTCATTTTTTATCCTTTCATTTATGTTCGTTCGAATTGATTATCGATGTTTCTCTTAGTGAGCTTCATCGCAACCGGACGTCCATGAGGACAAAACGTGATGTCCGGTATTTTCATTAACTGCTCAACGATCCATTCGGTGTGAGCATCAACATATTCTCTCCCTGCCTTGATTGCCGCCTTGCACGATGCTTGGTAGAGCGCCTTCTCAAAGAGGATATCCCTTGTGAGCTTAGCATTTCCAAGCCCGTCTTTGATTCTATTCACCATAGTTGATATAGTGTCTTGAACGTCACAGGAGGCAAGCTCTGTGGGTATTGATGATACTAAAATGCTATATCTCTTTGCTACGATATTAAATCCAAGGTTTATGAATTCATTTCTATATTCGTTGATAACTGCAATTTCAGCCGAGGTGAGCATAATTTCAATGGGAGTAATCAATATTTGAGATGATGGGTCCTTTTTATGCATCATATCCCTATTCTTCTCAAATATAATTCTTTCGTGAGCCGCATGCTTATCGATAATAAGCAATTCGCTCTCTTTTTCTACAATTAAATATGAATTGAACACCTCACCAACGATTCTATAGCTTGGAATCACATACTCATTTTGTTCTTGTGGAACTGGTTCTGAAGAATTTGTGATTTCGGGCATAGCATCGTCATCATAATCGTAGCGTGCGCCGTCCTCATAGGGATCCTTTTGATTGGGATCGGCATAATAAGTGAGGTAATTCGTATAATATTTCAAAAGCTTTTCCGGTGATTGATTATCGAGTCCTTCTTGGAGCGATTTATCAAATTCATCGTTCAAGCGTTGCGCCTCGACGGGAATATTTTCTATTTCTACCGGCGCAGGTTGCTCTATTGCGGCAGGTTCTACGGCAACAGGCACTTGTTCCATAGTAGTGAGCTCACTATATTTGATTTGCTCGGGCTTTTCTTCACTTCTATGGTTTACGATAGGAGCAAATGCTTGCGACACGGGGCGTGCCTCTGCAATCGTTCTATACTGCTCCACAGTTATTCTATCGGGAATCTCTTTGTTTGGATTACCGATCTTAATTTCGGGACGTGAAACGTTTTCCTCGAGTGCAGTTCTTACTGTATGGTAAATTGCTTCGAAAACGGGCTTTTCATTTGCAAATTTAACTTCAAGCTTTGTCGGATGAACGTTAATATCGACTGTTGAGGGATTGATAATTAGATTAAGTACGCAGCATGGGAATTTTTCGGGAGGCAAATACGAGGTAAATGCCTGCTCGATAGCCGCTATTGCGAGCTTGCTTTTAATATATCTACCGTTAATGAAAAAGTTTTGATAGTTTCTATTAGATTTAACAACGTCGGATCTTCCAATATAACCTTGGACTCTAATGTCATTGATCTCACTGTCAACGTAGATCATTGCATTTTTCATTTGCTTGCCCATTATTATGTAAATGACGTTTTCGAGCTTTCCGTCACCCGGGGTTTCAAGCTTTACGCTACCGTCGGAGATAAATCTAAAGGATATTTCGGGATGCGAGAGCGCAATCTTTTCAATAATTGTGCCGATTGCACCGCCCTCGGTTGCATCTCGCTTTAAGAACTTTCTTCGCGCGGGAATATTCGCAAAAAGATTTTCTACAATAACCGAGGTGCCGTTTCGTGCGGCCTGCTCGGCGTATTCCGTAATTTCACCCGCGTGGGATTCAATCATAGCACCATATGCTGCATCAGGAGTCTTTGAGATGATTCTCATATCCGAAACCGAGGCAATAGCCGCAAGTGCTTCTCCCCTAAAGCCAAGGGTGAGAATCTTCATCAAGTCGTCGGATGTCTTGATTTTGCTCGTTGCGTGGCGCTTTATAGCTATGGGAAGATCATCTGCCTCGATTCCGCAACCGTTGTCGGAAACGCGCATATAGGTGATGCCGCCATTCTTGATCTCAATTGTTATTTGCTTTGCACCCGAGTCGATGGCGTTTTCAACCAGTTCCTTAATTACGGATGCAGGTCT
>JAZRCO010000154.1:0-8758 GCA_045659855.1 Eubacteriales bacterium
ATCGAGAACATTGTATCGGTTATTTCCCGCGTGCTTGCAAAGTTTAAGGCTGACGTTTCTACCGAACTCAACATTGACCTTGACAAGCGTTGCGTTGAAATTGTCGACTATCTCAAGGAAAAGGCTGCTCAGGTAGTTACCAAGCTTACCAAGCGTCTTGCCAAGGAGAGAGCTATCAAGCTTATGGATGAGGTAGGTATTCCCGATTCCAGAATCAGATTCAGACAGTATCCCTTCGAGTTCTCGGGCGGTATGAGACAGAGAATAGTTATTGCTATCGCTCTTTCCGCTGACCCCGATATTCTCATTTGTGACGAGCCCACAACGGCTCTTGACGTTACAATTCAGGCTCAAATTCTTGAGCTTATCAACAATATCAAGAGAGAAAGAAATCTTTCCGTTATCTTTATTACTCACAACCTTGGCGTTGTTGCTAATATGGCGGATAGAATTGCGGTTATGTATGCAGGTAAGATCGTTGAGATCGGTACGGCTGAGGAGATCTTCTACGAGCCCGCTCATCCTTACACATGGGCGCTTCTTAGCTCCATGCCCGACCTTAATACAACCGAAAGACTCGAGTCCATTCCCGGTACTCCTCCCAACATGATCTATCCTCCCAAGGGAGATGCATTTGCGGCGAGAAATAAGTACGCGCTTGAGATCGACTTCGAGCTTGATCCTCCCCTCTTCGACATTACTGATACACACGCGGCAGCAACATGGTTGCTCCACCCCAATGCGCCCAAGGTAGAAATGCCTCACATCATCAAGGCGCGTATTGAACGCTTAAAGAAGGAGAGAGAATAATATGGAAAACAAAGAAGTATTATTAAGAGTTGAAAATCTCCAACAGTATTTCAAATTGGGTAAATTTGAAAACAAAGCGGTTGACGGCGTAAGCTTTGATATTTATAAGGGTGAGGTATTCGGACTTGTTGGTGAGTCCGGATGCGGTAAGACCACAACAGGTCGTTCCATCATCCGTCTTTACGACATCACAGGCGGTTCCGTTTATTACAAGGGCGAGCGCATTTGCGCGGGCGATAGAGCTTATCTCGACGCTATGAAGCAGGCGCGCAAGGACCTCAAGGAAGGCAAGATCACCAAGGAAGAATGCGACAAGATCGTTGCTGAAAACCGTGCTCTCAAGAAGCAGGCGAATGCCGACCACAAGAAATGGTCCCGTAAGAATTCAAAGAACAATCTTATCAATGAGATCCAGATGATCTTCCAGGACCCCATTGCTTCTCTTGACCCCCGTATGACAGTTCGCGATATCATCGCTGAGGGACTTGTTATCCGCGGTATCAAGGATAAAGAGTACATCGACCAAATGGTTTACAAGATGCTTGAAACAGTAGGACTTGTTCAGGAGCACGCAAGCCGTTATCCTCACGAGTTCTCGGGCGGACAAAGACAGCGTATCGGTATCGCTCGTGCGGTTATCATGAACCCCGAGCTCATCATTGCCGACGAGCCCATCTCCGCGCTTGACGTTTCTATTCAGGCACAGGTAATCAACCTTCTTCACGAGCTCTCCGAGCAAATGGGACTTACCATCCTCTTCATCGCGCACGACCTTGCTGTCGTTAAGTACTTCTCCGATAGAATCGCGGTTATGTACTTTGGTAAGATAGTTGAGCTTGCAACCAGTGACGAGCTCTTTGCGCACCCCTTCCATCCCTACACACGTTCACTTCTTTCCGCAATTCCTCTTCCTGACCCCATTACTGAAAAGACTCGTAAGAGAGTAACGTACAATCCCGTTCTCGACCACGACTATTCTCAGGAAGGCCCCTCAATGAGAGAGGTTTATCCCGGACACTTTGTTTACTGTAATTCCGAGGAATTCGCAAGATTCCAAGCTGAATATCAGGGTAAAGCGGAATGAGAAATATAAAGAAATATCTAATAACTCTTGGAATTGGATTTGCGATGGCATTGCTCATCGCAAACTCCAAGGACATTTTCAGTCAAACTGAGCTTGCGAAGATCTTTCACATCCTCACGGATAGCTTTAGCGTTCCTGCCGTATTGATTACGGGTATGGGTGGACTTGTCTACGTTAGTAACGAGGGCGCATTTGATGCCTTGGCTTACGGATTGACGAGCTTCTTCGACATGTTTAGAAAAGAGAAGAAGAATCAGTTCTCCAGCTTTCACGATTACAAAGAGAGCAAGGCGGACAAAAAGCTCGGCTTTGGATTCTTGCTCATTTGCGGACTGATATTCATGGCAATAATGGGTGCAATGTATTTACTTTATAGAAAATTTGTTTAAAACATAAGGACTGCGAGCTTCGCAGTCCTTTTTGTATTGCAATGACGCATTTGATGTGATATAATATGTCAAAAGGAAGTGATTTTCGATGAAAAAAAGAAGATCTAACGGCTCGGGAGCGGCGATGACCGCCATCACACTTATATCGGGCGCAATAGTTGGATTTGCAATTATATTCTTTCTTGACGGCATCTTTGACGGCTTCGGATGGCTTTTGTCCATTATCATACCGATCGCACTCTTCTTGGCAACGTACTACGTTCAGCTCATAGTGCACGAATCGGGACACCTCGTGGCAGGACTTATGTCGGGCTATTCGTTCGGCTCCTTCCGTGCAGGAAGCGTCATGATACTCAAGGAAAACGGAAAATTTAAGATAAAAAGGCAAAGCATTGCGGGAACGGGCGGTCAATGTCTTATGACTCCGCCACCCATGAAGGACGGAAAATATCCCGTTATCTTCTATAATCTCGGTGGTGTTTTGATGAACGCCTTAACTCTCCCGATAAGCGCGCTTTTGGCGATGAGATGGACGGGATATCCCTTCCTTTACGCATGGTGCGTTATGAGCTTTGCGGCGGCACTTATCGTTGTATTGTCCAACGGAATTCCGCTCAAGCTCGCAATGCTTAACAACGACGGCGCAAATGCCCTCGAGCTTTTGCGAAGCGAGGAGTCGCGCCTTGTGTTTTACAATCAGTTTTTGATACTTGAGGAGCTGAGAAGGGGAAAGCGCCTCTCCGAGATGGACGCCTCTCTCTTCCCAATGCCGAGCGACGAGGGACTAAAGCAAAGCATCGCGGCAAGCGGTGCCGTATTCCTTGAGAATCGCTTGATGGACGAAGGAAAAACCGATGAGGCACTTGCTCTCATAGACAAGCTCTTGACGGGTGATAATGCGTTGATAGGTTTGCACAGGGGCTTGCTTATGACGGACAAGATAAGTGTTTTGCTCGTCGATAAGGGGAACTGTGCAAGGGCGGAAATGCTTTATAATTCGACCTTCTATCAAAGCTTTAGAAAGCAAATGCAAAAGAACATTTCGGTGCTTAGGGCGGACTTGGCGTATGCACTTCTTTGCGACGATGACGTGCCGCGCTCCCGCAAGATTTTCATGGATTTCGAGATAGCCGCTGCATCCCATCCGTATGAGTGCGAGTCGGAATCGGAGCGCATCGCGATCCGTCAAATTGTTCGCGCGTATGTCGAGAGGCACGGACTTGACGAAGAAAAAATAGACGAAGTTCTTGATTATACACAGGATTCGTTTGATTCCGTGGAGGAGGTGAGCAAAATGCCTCGCAAAAAACCTCAAAAAAGGGACAAGCTCCCACGGTGGGCGGTGTTACTCATTGTATTTTTGACCGTTGCTCTTATAAGTGCGGCATGTATGATAGTTTCGAGGGATCTTGAACTTATGGATATATCGATCTTGCTTGATGAAATACTGTCCGCGGAGCAAACGGTGGGCATAATAGCGCCGTCCGAGGACGGCGGCGGAGCGGATTACACCGTTATTAACGGCATAAAATTCAGCTTTGTGCCCGACGAAGAAAAGAGCGGCTGGATACCCTACATAGCGGCGCTCATTTCCAACATGAGATTGCCCGACGAGGGAGAGGTCTATTGGGAGGGCGAGCCCGCGCTTGATCCCGACGCGCCCACAATGGCGCATTGTCACAATTTCGGACTTTTCGACGTCAATTTTGACGGAATTCCCGAGCTTTTGGCGGAGCCCATCGGCTCGAGTGGCTCAAACGGATATTCAATGTATTGCGTTTACGATATCTATTCGGGCGCATTCCTCGGCGAGATACACGGAAGGGGCAACGGCTCCATAACCACCTATTATTCTCATACTGAAGAAAAAATGCTGACTGTTGCCTTTAGCTCATGCAGGGGCGGATATTTTTCAAGAAACGAGTTTATTTCGACCATTGAATTCAACGGCTATGGCGAATGCATGGAAAAGGAATGGCTCTCCTACCATCTTGAGATATATAACGAGCCACTTGAAAACGGAGATCACTCCGAGCGACACGAAATCTCACACTTTGGCGTGCACGGCAAGAGCGCAAGCTATGACGAATACAGTAGCGAGCGCACGAGATTTATGAGAAATTATATCCGTATTCCCGAAACCGCGATAAATTTCTATAGGGATTCCTCCATGGAGAAGGGCTGCGACTATGCCGCGGTCGGACTTCAAATTGCGAGCGCCCTCGTTGACGGAGTGCAGGAGATAATCAAGCCATAAGGCGCGAAAATAGAATAAAAACAAGTCACTCGTCCTCGGGCGCTTTGAAAAAGCTCGAAGAACGGGTGACTTTTATTTCTTTTATCTCTTTTATCTATTGCTTTACTTGCTTTTCCTTTTTCGAGGGAAGCTGAATGAGGATGATTGCTCCAAACATGATGATGCAGCCCAAAACCTCTTGAAGCGTCATTTTTTCGTGGAGGAACAAAACTCCCGCAATAACGGCGAACACCGATTCAAGACTCATAATGAGTGAGGCGCTTGAGGGATCGGTATATTTTTGACCGACGATTTGGAGGGTGTATCCAACTCCGCCCGAGAGGATTCCGCAATAGAGGATCGGAATTGCGGCGGAAACGATTTTTTCCACGGTCGGTTCCTCGGTTATGAATGCGATTATCCAAGAAATGACGCTTGTCACGATGAACTGGATCGCCGACATCTTTATGGGGTCGCTCTTGGGTGCGAAGTTATCGCAGGTGAGAATGTGTCCCGAGAAGAGGATGGCGCACAAAAATACTAGCGCATCTCCGAGGGTGAGGGAGAAGCTCTCCTTCATGCAAAGAAGATACATGCCGAGCATTCCGATGATAACGGATATCCAAATCTTGGCACTTCCGCTCTTTTTAAAGATGATGAGGTTGAATATCGGAACGAGGAGCATATACATTGCGGTGATGAAGCCCGCCTTGCCCGCCGTTGTATAAACGAGTCCGATTTGCTGTGTAATGCTTGCCGCGGTGAGAAAGATTCCGCAAAGCGAGCCGCCGATGAGGGTATATTTGAGTGTCGTTTTTCTATCCGCCTCGCTGTTTTCGGCGGAAATCTCCGCCTTTTTTGTTCTCAAATCATTTAAATATGAAACTACCGACACAAAAATTGCCCCAATGGTCATTCTTGCCGCGTTGAAGGTGATGGGCTCGATACTGTCCATTCCCACTCTTTGAAAAACAAAGGCAAGTCCCCAAATAATCGAGGTGAGCATCAAAAGCGCGGAGGCGATCGTCTTTTTATTCTTCATTTTATCTCCTAAAAATACTAATTTTCGTCATTGATGGGCAAACGCCCGAAGGACATTATACCACAAATATTCAAGGAGCGCAAGTGCAATTTTTGTAAATATGTGTTGACAGTGTGTGGGATGTTTGATAAAATAAAGATGTGGAAACACAAAAACTATGAATTGGAGAAAATTATGGAAAACTTTGGATATGTTTTGGCAACTAAAATGCTGGTTCAAAAGAGATTGCCTGTATTGTTTATGTATAAGGAAAAGAGCGAGGGCGACGATAGCGGCTGGCGCTTCTTCTGCGGCCTTGAGGATCAGGAATACGTTGACAATCCCGACAACGTTGCAATATACGATATTAAAACCATACTTGATATAGATCCGAGCATCGCTCCCTATCTCGGCTCCTTGAACGGACGCGCTTACGAGAGAGAAAAAGCGGGCGATCCCTTTAAGAGAATACTTGACTACGGCTTCGGCGAATAATAGGAGGAAAGAAAATGGCAAATTACCATAGACCGTATATTCGCAAGGAAGTGCGAGAGGAAGTTGAAAACCGTGCCGAAAAGAACGAAAAGGGTCAATTCCTTGACGCCAATACGGGCAAGGCGATAGAGGGCAAGTACGATCTCGGTCACAAGGCGGGGCACGAGCATTGGCGCGAGGCGGAAAAGGCGGAGAAGGAGGGACTCACACAGGAGCAGTTCAACGATAGAATGAACAACCCCGACTTCTATCAGATCGAGGATCCCCACGAAAACAGATCCCACGCCCACGAGATGCCAAAAGAGAAGACTGACGAGTTCGGTGTTGATATGTCCAAGGCGGAGAGCAACGAAAAGAGTCAGTCCAAGGACTATTCAAGAGGAAGATAATTAGGAGGAAGCAGGCATTATGAAGGTAAGATGCTCATCATCATATATCAAATGCACCTTTGAGGAAAACGAGCCCTTTGCAGGACGCACTGCCATTATGGACGGCGAGCCCAGCGCCGAGGGATTCGATGCGATATGGAGATCTATAGAGTGGTATGACGACGGCAAGAGCAGTCCCATCTCTCCCGTAGAGAAAAACACCATTCGTAGAACGATCGAAAAATACAATATCACAAAAGGCACCTTTAAAATTACACTTTACGAGGATTAAGTTATGTCGATGGACAAGGATTTTTACAAGTGCTTTGAAACCGAGAAGGACGAGGCGTATTTTTGGTCGGGACTCGGCAAGGACGGAGCTGAAAGAGCGGCCGAAATAGCAAAGCAAAACGGCGGCACCACTCTTGAAATGAAGATGGAGCAGCACAAGGACGAGATGATCAAGCACGGCTTTGAGTACGACGAGAAAAAGCAACAGTTTGAATGGTCGGACGACAACAAGCATTTGTGGGACGAGGCATCAAAGGCATATGCCGAGCAGGCGAAGGGCAACGTTCATGCGGTGCTTGGCGACAACGTTCGAGAGGGAAGCACTTGGAATAGAGTGGAAAAGGACGCTCTCGCAAAGAACGATAAGGTCAACAAAGTGACGTCGGTCGATCCCAAAACGGGCAAGGACAAGGACGTTATTATGGATAAGGGCAAGGGCGCATCCAAGGATCACGTCTACATAAACAAGGACGTTCAAAACAAGGTGAAGGATTCGCATATGGAGCAAAGCAATGCCGAGAGTAAATCGGCGGGCAAGGGGAATTCTCAGGTCGATGAATTCGGCGTTGATATGTCCAAGGCACAAAGCGAGAAATCGCACTCTCAAAACAAGGAATATTCGAGAGGAAGATAAAAAAATAAAAATGCTGTCACAATAGGGCTGTACCCTAAAGGACAGTTTTATCTACCGACCAAAAAACAGAAACCGCAGATTGATTTTCTGCGGTCTTTGTGTTATAATGAAAGCAATAATTTCCAAGAAGAAAAGGAAGATGCTTATGAGCGATGTGATTGAACATTATAACAAGTTAATTGACGAAAACAATGACCCTGCTCGTGATCCTAAACCTTTGAGAGATTATATGGATAAGTGGGACGGAGAGAAGTTTATAGAGAGTATGCAGCTTGATAAAAGCAAATCCGTTTTGGAAATAGGAATAGGAACAGGGCGACTTGCCATAAAAGTTGCACCAATTTGTAAAAGCTTGTGTGGAATAGATATTTCCGAAAAGACAATTGGGAGAGCTGCTGAAAATCTATCAATGTATCAAAATATAAAGCTTATTTGCGATGATTTTATGTCTTGTGAATTTGAGGTACAGTTTGATGTAATATACTCGTCATTAACATTTATGCACATACAGGATAAATTATCAGCTATACAAAAAATTGCTTCTCTGATGACTAATAACGGACTTTTCGTTTTATCAATCGATAAAAATCAGAATGAGTATATCGATATGGGAGATAGAAAGATAAAAATTTATCCCGATAACCCTAACGATATTCGTAGTTATCTTTCAATATCAAAGCTCAAAATCGTAAATGAATTTGAAACAGACCACGCATACGTAACGGTTAGCACAAAAGCCTCCCTTGTGTAAAGGGAGGTGGCACGCGGAGCGTGACGGAGGGATTGTAATGCAGAGAAAACATAATAGAGATATCGTTCCTACCGCAAAAATGCTGCGGAAGAATATGACCAAAGAAGAAAAGCACCTTTGGTATGATTTTTTGCGCACATATCCCGTTCGCTTTTCTCGTCAAAAGGTTCTCGGAAGGTATATTGCAGATTTTTACTGCGCAGAGGCAAAGCTTATCATAGAGCTTGACGGTTCAGGGCATTATACCGAGGAAGGAAAGCAGTATGACGAAGAAAGAACTGTTTTTTTTGAGGAATACGGTTTGACAGTTATCAGAATACCTAATACGGAAATACATAAGAATTTTCGGGGTGTTTGCGAATATATTGATCACCTCGTAGAACAATCCCTCAGTCAGCTTCGCTGACAGCTCCCTTTACACAAGGGAGCCTTTTTTGTTCACCTATGCCTTGTCAATTTTCCTGACAAGCACTGCATTTGTGTCCACAAATGCAAAATACGGCATACCTCTTTCGAGATATACCGTATTCTTGCAAAACTGTCCTTTAGGGGACGACCCTAATCGTCTGCATTTTTTATATTATATTGTAACGTTCTTATACTCTTCCCCATCGAGCGTCATAAAATGAAAGGCTCTGTTTTCATAATAAATATAGCTCTTAGGTGAATTTTCCTTTGG
>JAZRCO010000155.1:0-23910 GCA_045659855.1 Eubacteriales bacterium
CCGCCTGTTAAAATGGCGAGAAAATCGTTATGTGTTGTAATGAGCAACATTACAACACAATTTGCGCGGCTCAAGTAGGGTTAGCACATTCGCTCCGTCTATTGCCGCGAAGCCACATTGAAAAGTTTTTGGTTCTTTTTCCAAAAAGAACATTATTCTTTTCTTAAACTAACTCGACGCAAAACAATCGATTAGTGCTGTGCAAACACACCGATAAATCCCAATTTATCAACCAATTATCTCGTCAATCGCGTTTTCGATCCTCTTTGCTACCGTTTCAACGTCGCCGAAGGCGGAGATAACGCAGATATGCTCGTCGGGATTGTTCGAGAGCTCCTCAAATACGTTGAGGAAGGTATTACGAACGGCGGTGAGCTTCTCCTTCGTTTCATAAATCTCAGTCGTTGCCCTTCCCTTCGATATCCTCTCGAGCGACTCCTCGGGAGTGAGATCAAGGAAGATGCACGCATCGGGCGTTCTGATCTCGGGGCAGTTAAGATTCATACTCTTAACCCACTCGAAATCGGTTTCACTTCCCTGATAAGCAAGTGACGAATAATAATACCTGTCGCAAAGGACGTCATATCCCTCCGCGAGCATCTTTTCGATGCCCCATTTATTGTTTACGTTGTGGAAGATTCGGTCAAGCACGAACATCGCCGCCATCTCGCAGGATGTTCTCTTGCTCACGCCCGAAAGCGCATCGCGAAGCATTCCGCCCGTAAGAGAGATCGTCGGCTCGCTTGTAACGTAGACCTTTCTTCCCTTCGATTCCAAATATTCGCAGAGCTTGTTGATTTGAGTGGTCTTTCCACTGCCGTCAATGCCCTCGAATACGATAAATTTTCCTTTGTTGTTCATTACTTACTCCTAAATTAGTTTGTTAGGAACGTTCTTTTTTAAAAAAGAACCAAAATATTATTCATAAGACTTATAGTCCTCATGATAGTCCTCATAATACACGCTTGTGCGCAGGTTGTTTTCTTTGTTTACAATCTGAATTGTCGTGTTGTAAGTGAAATCTTCTTTTTCAAGCTTTCCGTCCACACGAGTTATTCGAATGACAACATAATTCCAATAATGAATGTTGTATTCGTCGCCCTCGTTTAAAAATTCAGTAGTCGAAAAAATAAATCTGTGCGCATCACTTTCAAGATCGTAATCCTCAATAAGAGGCGCATATCTGTCTTCAGGGGCAAAGAAAATTCCTCCCGCCAAACCGCTATCCACCTCATAACCCTTGAAATAAGCATCTTCCTTAGTCCAAAGATAGTCAAAGAACTGCTTTGAGTAAGCGTCAAACTCCTCTTCGGTCATATTGAGATATAATTTCGTTTCCGTCCTCATCGAATTTTCAACATTCGGCACGGGCATATCCGAAAGCAAGCATGCTTCAAGATATTCAGTAGCAAAAAATTCATTTTGCGCAGCCATATTCGGCTCTTGTGTACCCGCCCATATAAGAACTGCTCCTGCAAGAATTTCGCAGGATGTCAGTGAAACCAAGCACATCGTAAGAAGTAATAAAATAGCGATTATTCTCTTCATTTTGTGTTCCTCTCGAAATGTAAATAAATTGGGATTTATCGGGGAGTTTAATAAGTTAGTTTACCTTTAAAACGGTTCGTCGAGGACGTCGACCCCTACGGGTTTGGAAGTTGTTTTTTTATCAAATTGTAGTCATTGTGTCAACTAATGGCTATACTTTTTGCAATAAATTACTGCTATCCGTTGTAGGGACAGGCGTTCCCGACTGTCCGCTCAAATAGCATAAAACCGCAAATAATTCGGCTACAAATTAAGTAGCAAATCACAGATTTTCGAGCCGCCTGTTAAAATGGCGAGAAAATCGTTATGTGTTGCATTTTGCAACACGATTTGCGCGGATCAAGTGTTAAAAAGCTATTAAAGTTTTTCAGGGGTGCAGGGGGCGGCTTTTCAAAAAAGCCCCCTGCCTCTTTTTGTAACTAATTATTTCTTAATCAAATCACAACCAACGTACTTGCGAAGAACCTCGGGCACTACAACGCTACCGTCAGCAAGCTGATTCTGCTCAACAAGAGCAGGAAGAACACGGCTTGTTGCAAGGCCGGAGCCGTTGAGTGTATGCATGAACTCAACCTTACCGTCGGCACGGCGAACACGCATCATACCGCGGCGCGCCTGATAGTCACGCGCGTTGGATACGGAGGAAACCTCCTTATATCCGTTCATAGAGGGGATATTGATCTCAATATCGTATGTTCTCGCCATGGATGCAGAGCAGTCCTCAGCCGCAAGCTTAACCGTTCTAAAGTGGAAGCCAAGACCTGCAACAAGCGCCTCCGCCTTTGCAACGAGCTCGGCAAACGCCTCGTCACTCTTTTCGGGGAGCGTGAACTGGAACATTTCAACCTTGTTGAACTGATGTCCTCTTACCATACCTCTTTCGTCGGAACGGTAGGAGCCCGCTTCTCTTCTAAAGCAGGGTGTGTATGAGAAGAGCTTCTTGGGAAGGTCCGCTTCTGTCAAAATTTCGTTTCTATAAAGGGATGCAAGAGCCGCCTCGGCCGTGGGGAGCATGTATCTTGAACGGTCGTCAACGGGATTTGCGATCTTAAATACCTCGTCAGCAAACTTGGGGAACTGACCTGCAGTTACGCCGCACTCGTATTCAAGCATGTGGGGTGGCAAAATAAGCTCGTAGCCGTCAGCCCAGTGAGTATCGATAAAGTAGTTGAGGAGCGCCCATTCAAGACGCGCACCCATGCCGCGATAGATCCAAAATCCGCTACCGGAGAGCTTTGTTCCTCTCTCGTAGTCGATAAGACCGAGGTCAGTGCAAAGATCAACGTGATTCTTGGGCTCGAAATCGAACTTGTGGGGCTCACCAAAGTAACGAATGGGCTCGTTGTTCTCTTTTCCGCCGGGCTTGAGGTCACGGTCAGGAAGGTTGGGAAGACCGAGAAGCACGCCCTGAAGCTGAACGTCAACCTCTTTAAGCTCCGCATCGATCTCCTTGGAGCGAGCGCCGAGCTTCTTCATATCGGCAAAGATAGTAGAAACGTCCTTGCCCTCCTTTTTGTACTGAGGAATGAGCTTGTTTACTCTGTTTTGCTCCGCCTTAAGTGCCTCAGTTTCGGAAATAAGCGCTCTTCTCTTTGCGTCAAGATCAAGAATTTGCTGAATTTCCTCTTTTGCATCCTTGCCCTTGTGAGCAAGACGCTCAATGACCTCATCGGGACATTCTTTGATATATTTAATGTCAAGCATGATTAATTCTCCTTATGTTTAATTCGAAAATTTTCAATATTTTATTACTATAACACAAAACCACAACACGAACATTTGTTCGTTTTTGGCATTACTTACTTATGCTTCTTATAAATTTTTGAAGATTTCTTCACCGCAAACGCGTGAAAGAAGTGTTTCAAGATCGTCGTCGGAGTCGAATGTGATTTCAACAACTCTCTTCTTGGATGTATTGGTAATTTTTACCTTTCTTCCGAGAGTTTCACGGCTTCTCTTCTCAAGCTCACGAAGATGAATTCTCGACATAACCGTCGCATTCACCTCGGCGGCATCCTCAATTTCCTTTTGATCGGGAATCGAGTTGAGCTTCTTAACTACATTCTCTACCTCGCGTACGCTAAGATCCTTCTCAACGATCTTCTGCGCAAGGGATAGCATGTCCACCTCGGAGTTAAGTCCGAGGAGAGCTCTCGCGTGGCCTGCGGAGATCTCGTCGTTCTTGAGCATAACGATAACTTCCTCGGGGAGATCGAGCAAACGAAGAAGGTTTGCTATCGCACTGCGGCTCTTGCCCACTTGCTTAGATACTTGATCCTGTGTGAGATTGAATCTCTCCATAAGACCTTGATATGCAAGCGCCTCTTCAACAGCGTTGAGGTCCTCACGCTGAATGTTTTCAATAATTGCGACCTGGGCAATCTTGAGGTCGTCACCGTCAAGAATTACCGCAGGAATTTCATCAAGACCTGCAAGCTTTGCCGCTCTCCAACGGCGCTCACCGGCTATGATTTCGTAAGTATCATCTATAAGTTGGTTGGGTCTAACTATGATGGGCTGCAAAACACCGTATTTTTGTACGCTCTCCGCAAGCGCCTCAAGAGATTCTCTCTCAAAGGTCTTTCTCGGCTGATCGCGACGGGGTTCTACAGAAGATATTTTGAGCAACTCGCCCGCACCTTTTTTTGCCTCGATAAGATTATCGTCAAAGGTGTCGAAAATGCTCTTTCCAAGTCCTCTTGCTTTTGCCATTTCAATTCCTTTCATGCCATTTTAGGCAATTTTATGTATTTTTTATTCTATTTTAATCAAAATTCGCTCGAAATCAATGTAAAATCGAGTTAAATACGGCTAATAAGCTCCTTTACAACGTCAAGATACTCGTTTGCACCCTTGGAATGCTTGTCGTGATAATACACGGGCTTACCAAATCCGGGCGCCTCGGAAAGCTTAACGTTTCTTGAAATAGTTGTGTTAAAGAGCTTGTCCGGATAGTACTTGCGAAGCTCGTCCATAACCTGCATAGAGAGCCAAAGACGCTTGTTGTACATCGTAATAAGGATACCAACGATGTTGAGCTCCTCATTATAGAGCTTTTTCACGCGTTTTGTGGTCGTAATAAGCTGTGAAAGACCCTCAACCGCATAAAATTCCGCCTGCATGGGCACCAAAATGCCGTCACTCGCTACAAATGCGTTAACCGTAAGCATGCCGAGCGAAGGGGGACAGTCAATAATAATGTAGTCAAACATATCCGCAACACCCTTGAGAGCATCCTTAAGGTTGTATTCGCTACCTTCATCATTATAAAGGTCGAATTCAGCTCCCGAAAGGGATACGTTTGTGGGGATAATGGATAAATTCGTGTAATTTGTGGGTAAAACTACAGTTTTAATGTCAGTTTCGCCCGAAAGCACCTCTTTTACGGTGCCTTTAAGGGATCTTTTAGGGATTCCAACGCCGCTTGTTGCGTTACCCTGGGGGTCGAGGTCGATGAGGAGTGTTTTCTTACCGAGCAAACCGAGGGATGCCGCAACGTTTACCGCGGAGGTTGTTTTTCCAACGCCACCTTTTTGGTTGGCGAAAGCAATAATTTTTGCCATTTTGTGCCTCCGAATGTGTATTTTAATCGTTTTTTGAACTATTTTTGCCTCAAAATCACAGTTTTTCGCCATTTCGAGACCTATTTTTAGACATTTATCATTATATCATAAGAAATAGAAAATTGCAATAGCAATTGGAGCTTTTTTCGCATTTTTTAAGCTTTTTTATCGACAATTTATGTTTCACGTGAAACATTTTGCCATAATTGGTCGAATTTTGTTTCACGTGAAACATTTTCATATAATTTCAATTATTTATACATCACATATAATACCAACTACCCATTTCGACATTTGTTTCACGTGAAACATTCAGTGTGACCATAACACGCAAACACCAACCCAACACAGCCCCACGTTTGCAACCATTAACCCTAACTCCATTCCACAAGCGACGCTACAATAATCTCTATTAAATAAAAATGCGCAAATGTGTCAACACAGTTGCTTTCGCAGCAATAACCAAGAGTTCCGCACGATATCACGCGCAAAAAAGCTCACCGTGTTAATCACACCAGTGAGCTTTATATGATTTGTTTGTATTTTTAAATAAATTTACTAAAATTTGCGCCAAATTGCTTCGATTTGGATACTATAGTGGTGATTTTTTTATTTGCGCAAATTTTCTCGGGAAGAGCTTGGGTGTTGCTGCCAATTTCTTCATAAGCACCACGGTGCGATTTTCTTCAACCATTTCACCGTCTATAGTGCCAACCAAGGTTCTTTCGATAAGCTTTGTGTTGTCAAGCGAGCTTGATCCTGCAAGCTGTCGGATTGCACTCCTCGACGCTTCGAATTCATCGTGTGCCCCCTTGGACTTCATCGCAACGAGCGATCCCCCGATTTTGACAAATGGAACGGTCAGCTCGCAAAGGACGGGCAGGGAAGCTACCGCGCGCGCCGTTGCATAGTCATAATTTTCTCTATGAGCAGGGAGCTTTGCAAAATCCTCGGCGCGAGCCGCCACGGCGGTCACATTTGAAAGTCCGAGCATTTCGGCAGTCTCAGCTACATATCGAATGCGTTTTTCGGTCGAGTCGAGCGCAAGAATCTTGAGGTCGGGTCGAAGTATCGCAAGCGGCAAGGAAGGGAACCCTGCGCCGCATCCGACGTCAATTATCGATGAATTTAGCTCAAAATACTCCGAAATAAGTAAGGAATCGGTCAAATGACGCAAAATTATGCCGTCTTCGTCCGTAATTGCCGTTAAATTCATCACTTTATTGACCTCTACAAGTCTTCCTGCCAACAAGAACATTTGTTCTTTTTGCGCATCACTCAACTGTTGGTTGATATTATTTGATATTGCTTTATCTAATTTTTCAATAAATGAATTTCTTTCCATAACTAAACAAGGTCCATCTTTATTTTTTCCAATACTGAATGCCCCAATTTTCAAAATTCCACTCGTCGCTATACTGATTGCATTCATAATCAATATAGTAGAGAATTCCGTTCTCGGGAATGAAATTGGTGGAATAATAGTCGATATTAAGCCCCGCGGGGTAGAGAAGTGAGTACATCTCCTTCACCTGCGCGATATATTCATCATGCATTTCTCCGCGCGCTACAATATCAAAAACCGTATCGCCGTCAATATATTCCTTCAAAATTCTTTCGTTTTCGATATCAACGTCGAGCATTTTGGGCATTCTAATACCGAGATTCTTTAGCGTATTATAATCACGAAGCTCACTTTCAATCTTATTTCCGAAGGTGTAGTAATCGCACGGCTCGTGGTGTATTTGCTTGAGAACATATTTTTCGTCCTCTCGCACCGCAAGATAGGAATATCCGCCCTTGCCCTTGCCGAGCAGCTTGATTATTTCATACTCCGTGCCGTTGACCGTCATTTTTTCGAGTGACATATCAGTCCACCGAAACTCGAACGGTCTTCATTGTTGCAAATGCCTCCTCAACGAGCTCATTGAAGGGGAGCTTATTTTCCTCCGCAACAACCTTTTCAAGCTCGGGCTTGGTCTTCGGATGCTTGGGAGTGAACACGGTGCAGCAATCCTCATAGGGAAGGATGGACGTTTCAAACGCGCCGATCTTACGGGAGAGCTGAACGATCTCCTCCTTATCCATACCAATGCAGGGACGGAAAACAGGAATTTCGGCAACCGCATCGGTCACGCCGATCGCTTGCATGGTCTGGCTTGCTACCTGACCAACGCTTTCGCCTGTGATGAGCGCTCCGCAGCCGTACTTTGCGGCAACCATGTTGGAGAGCGCAACCATATATCTACGCAAAAGGAGAGTGAAATACTCCTCGTTGCAATACTTAACAAGCTCCTCTTGAATGTGAGTGAGCGAAATGATATGCACGTATATCTCGCCCGAATAGTCGGAAACGATTTTTGCAAGGTCAAGCACCTTTTGAAGCGCCCTCTCGCTTGTGTAGGGGAAGGATTCAAAATGCACCGCCTCGAGCTTGACACCGCGCTTAGCCATCATATAGCCGGCAACGGGAGAGTCGATACCGCCCGAAAGGAGCAAAAGACCCTTTCCGTTAGTGCCGATGGGCATTCCGCCCGCACCCTTGTGGTGACCTGCGTATATGTAAGCCGCGCGCTCGCGGATCTCAACCTTAACCACGATATCGGGATTTTTAACGTCAACCTTTAAGCGCGGATTCGCCTCGAGCAAAACGCCGCCGATCTCACGGGAGAGATCCATCGAGTCAAGAGGGAAGCGCTTGTCGCTTCTCTTCGCCTCAACCTTAAAGGTTCTGTATTTTCTAATTTGAGGAGCGATTTGTTCCCTCGCCATTTGCGAGATGGATTCAAGAGATTTTTCACACACGTATGCGCGCGCGATGGCTACTATACCGAAAACCTTTTGCGCCTCGCAAAGCATGGCGTCCATATCGCAAAACTCGTCGGCGGGTTCGATATAAACAGTACTCTGCGCGCGCGAAATTTCAAAATTGCCGCATTTTTTCGCTCTTTTTCTAAGTTCCTTGCAAAGCATATCCTCAAAATACGCGCGATTAGCACCCTTGAGCACTATTTCACCGTATTTACAAAGTAAAACTTCCTTCATTTTTCCGTTCCTTTCGGGTCTGTATTCTTTATTCTCGGATCATCAAAGCTATAATCCCTATCATTTTTATTTAAATTATCATTGTCGGCATTTTCCCCCGACGCTTCGCCGTCGATATCACTGCTTTCAATGGTGTCGAGCACGGCGGTGTAGGATTTTCCATCAATAATAACGTGCTCGATAAAGCGCACGTCTATCATTTCGAGCTCGCGCTTCAAAAGTAAGGTGAATTCAACGTCCGCGCGAGATGCCTCAACACCGCCGCTCGGGTGGTTATGAGTGAGTGCGACCGCACTTGCACGCTTGAGAAGAACATGCTCTATTATTTTTCTCGTCAGCGGCTTGACCTCGTCGATCGCGCCGATGCATATAAGCCGTGTTTCTATCACGCGAAGCGTGGAATCCATCATAACGAGATACACCTGCTCACCCGTTGCGCCAAAGAAATAGCCCTTGGCATAGTCAACGAGCTTTTTAAGAGTATTGAGTCGCTTGCGCGCGGCTCTTTCCTCGCTAATACACTTCTTTGCAAGCTCCATAACGAGCTTTATAAGTATCGCCGATTCGTATCCGACTCCCTTGACGAGTCTTAATTCGTCAACGCTCGCTCTTGCGATATTTCCAATCGTGCCGAATCTCTCAACAAGCTCGTGCGCAATCAAATTCGTGTTGCATCGAGGTTGCGCATAGAAGAGAAGGAGCTCAATGAGCTCGTGGTCAGAAAATCCCACTCCGCTCGTTTCCAAATATCTCTTCTTCGTTCTTTTTCTATGTCCTTTATTGACAGTTTTGTTGTTATTGTCGTTATCTTGCAATTATACTACTCCCTGTGCCTTCATTGCCTCAGCAACCTTAATAAATCCCGCAATATTTGCGCCCGCAACAAGATTTCCGTCAAGTCCGTATTCCTTTGCGGCGTTAGCTGAATTTTTATATACGTTAACCATTATGCCGTGAAGTTTGGAGTCAACCTCCTCAAAGCTCCAAGAATATCTCATGGAGTTTTGGCTCATCTCAAGAGCACTCGTTGCCACGCCGCCTGCGTTTGCCGCCTTTGCAGGAGCAAAAAGAACTCCGCTCGACTGAAGAAGAGCTATCGCCCCGGGCGTGGAGGGCATATTAGCACCCTCGGCAACGGCAAAGCAGCCGTTCTCAACAAGCGCCTTGGCACCCGACTCATCAAGCTCGTTTTGTGTTGCACAGGGAAGAGCTATATCACAGGGAACGCTCCAAATCGCTCTGCAGCCCTCGTGATAGATAGCACCCTCTCTCATTTTTGCGTACTCACTAATTCTCGCGCGCTTAATTTCTTTAATTTCCTTGAGGATGGCAAGATCGATGCCGTTTTCATCCACAACGTAGCCGTTCGAATCACTCATCGCAATAACTTTTGCACCAAGCTCCATTGCCTTTTGCGCGGCATAGATCGCCACGTTGCCCGAGCCCGAAATAACAACACGCGCACCACTAAAGCTCTTGCCCGCCGCCTTCAAC
This sequence comes from Eubacteriales bacterium, assembly GCA_045659855.1. Classification (GTDB taxonomy): domain Bacteria; phylum Bacillota; class Clostridia; order Oscillospirales; family CAG-272; genus RGIG4608. The sequence continues at coordinate 9,651 of JAZRCO010000155.1, forward strand.
ATTTCGCTTGTGAAATAGCAAAGGCCAAAGCCCGTCGCCTCTTTTCTCGCAAGACTGCCACCGTAGGTCAAGCCCTTGCCCGTGAGAACGCCCGTATATTCGTCGCGCAATCTCTTGTACTGACCGAACATATATCCGATCTCTCGCGCGCCGACACCGATATCGCCCGCAGGAACGTCCGTGTCCGCGCCGATATATTTAGAGAGCTCAGTCATAAAGCTCTGACAAAATCTCATGATCTCGTTGTCGCTCTTACCCTTGGGATCAAAGTCAGAGCCACCCTTTCCTCCGCCGATGGGGAGTCCTGTGAGGGAGTTCTTAAAGGTTTGCTCAAAGCCGAGGAATTTGATTATACTCTCATTGACGGAGGGATGAAAGCGAATTCCACCCTTATAAGGACCTATCGCGCTATTGAACTGCACTCTAAAGCCGCGGTTCACACGAACGATTCCTCCGTCATCAATCCACGGAACGCGGAATTTGATGATGCGCTCGGGCTCAACTATCATATCAAGCACGCCACTCTTCACGTATTCGGGATGTGCCTCGATAACGGGCTCAATGCTTTCAAGCACCTCGCAAACCGCCTGATGAAATTCATTCTCCCCGAGATTTCTTCTTTTAACGTCCTCGATAAGAGATAAAATATATTCGTTTTTGATAGCCATAGATACGTCCTCCAATGGAAAATATATATAATACACATAAATTAATTATAGCATATAGATAATTAATTATATCAAAAGTATATGATAATTGTCAACAATTTAATCAAAAACCAAACAAAAAAAGATCGCGCACGGCGAATAAAACGAAAATATGGGGGAATATTAAAATCAAGCAGTATAATCTGCAACCAAAATTGGAGGTTTTATTATGATCATCGATAAGATCGCATTGATACTAACCATCGTCGGTGCATTGAACTGGGGCTCCATCGGTCTTTTTCAATTTGATGCGGTGGCATGGATTTGCGGAGGACCCGCAACTCTCGTTGCTCGAATCATATACACTCTTGTGGCTCTTGGGGGCATTTGGTGCATCTCGCTCCTTTTCAGAGAGAGCGACGAGGTCGTTTCCCGCGACGCAAGATAACAATAAAAGCACAAACGGCAGGGACGTATCTCACCGCTTGTGCTTTTCTCTTTAATTTATGAAGAAGCTTAGAATACTAATGCTGTGCGACTCGATGGAGGTCGGCGGTGCGGAAACGCATATTGCAACGCTTTCACGGGAGCTACAGGCGCTCGGGTGCGAGGTACTCCTCTCAAGCGCCGAGGGAAGACTGACAAAGGGTCTTGTGTCAAACGGTATAAAATTCTTGCCCCTATCCCGTTCGCCAAGCTCCGCGCGCAATCTTTTGATAGTAGGAAACGAGCTTTGCGAGATAATAAGACGGCACCGCCCCGATATCGTCCACGCGCACACGAGAAGAATGGCATTTTTGGTGCATCCGATTTGCAAAAGGGAAGCGATCCCCCTACTTTGCACCGCGCACGCGATGTTTTCTATGACTCCGATTAAAAATTGGCTTTCCCAATGGGGTGACGGCACCGTAGCCGTGAGCGAGGATATCGCAAAGCACCTAAAGGAGTGCGCCCTCCATCCACCCAAGCGAATAAAAGTGATATATAACGGAGTTCCAAGAGTCTAACAAAAAAGCAAAGCACCGAAATCGGTGCTTTGCTTTATATTCATTTATAATTCGATTACTGCTTTGCGGTAATGTTGATGAGCTTGTCAGCAACCTCTTCGTCGCTAAGACCGTTCCAGGTGTTGTCGATGAGAGTGATCTCGCATGCATTTGATGCCTTTGCAAGCTCGCCTGCATCGTCGCCATCGGAAACGAATACGTTGTTGGAGATCGTCATTTCACCCGTAACGTTGACGATGCGGAAGATTCGGCTACCCGTGCCGTTTACCTCGTTGCCGTCAAAGATGATCGTGCCAGCAAGAGTGGAAGACTGAAGCACGTTGTAATCAATGTTTGTAAACTTGCAGTTGAGAACGGATACGTTTTCCGCATTCTCAAGCATGAGAGCGGTTACAGTACCCATAGCGCCGTCGCCAATGAATTCACAGCCCTTTACCACAAGATCGGTTATCTTTTCATTGCCGTCGCCCTGCATAATGCAAGCATCGTTGATAAACTTGCAATCTTCAACGGTCACGCCTCTCATATCAACCGTGCCAAGACCAAGTCCCTTGGTATCAAAGGTAACGTTCTTTATAGTAAGACCGTCGATTACAAGAGAAATATCAACAGGATTCCAGTTGTTGAAGGTAAGACCGTCAAAAACTGTACCCTCCTCACCAACGATGGTGAGATCCTTTACCGTATAGGTGCTGGGTGTTGTGAAGGTGAGACCTGTGTAAATGCCCGCCTTAACGGAGATAGTTGTTCCGTCGGTGGCGTTGCTGATAGCGCTAATGAGCTCCTCGGATGTGTCGGCAATAGCATTTTTACATCCCTCGCAAAGCTCGTAGCCGCCCGCAGCGGTGGTCCACTTGTGTCCCTCGGTGGGAACAACCTCCTTGCCCTCAACAAGTCCGCACGCACACGCCTTGTGAGCGGTGTAGCCGTCCTCGGTGCAGGTGGGAGCAAGAGCATCAATATCTTCCATGTTGTGACCGAGCGCCTCGCCCTCGACCTCATCACATCTGTCGCAGTGCTTGGGTTCGGTGCAGCTAGCATCTACCCAGTTATGACCCAAAGCGGGCAATTCCTCGTTCGCACCCTCAGTGTATCCGCAAACGTCACAAATATAGAGTGCGGAGATGCCGCCCTCGGTGCAAGTGGGAACAACCTCGCCGTGTGCGGTCATTGCGTGACCGAACTGCTTGCAGTTAAGTGTATTTATCTGTTCCGTAAGCCAAACCACAGTTTCAGCACATCCCGTGAAGGCAAAAAGAACGATCGCAAGTGTAAGTATAATCAATAAAGCTTTGATCGTGTTTTTCATATCAAATAGACTCCTTTTAATTAGTTTACATTTAATTATACAACATAATATTGGCTTTTGTCAACAGTTTTCGAGAACAACTTAGGAGCGTCCGCCCATATCATGACGAGCAAACCACCCACGCACGACCAATGCGCGCCCCTCCCAACACAAGCGGCGTGCTCATATCATTTTTCCCGCCAAACCAAAATAGAGAAGAGGAAGAAAAAATGGAGAAAAAAATAGTATTCGTTAGCCGTTTAGATCGAGATTGCTCGGTGGGAGCACACCTCTTGTGCGACGTTGCCAAGCGTCTTTCGGCGCGCTACGGCAAAATTGAGATAACAATTGTCGGCAGCGGTGAGGAATTTCCCACCATAAGCTCTCGCGCGCGAAAAATCAATGCCGAAATAGAGAAAGAATTGCCCTCCGCGCCCACAAAAGAGGGGCGCGCCGATACAAATTTGCCCCAAAACTTGGGTGGCAGGGAGCATTTAACCGTAAATGCGGTCGGTGGCACGGAGGATCCGTCACGGTATCTGGACAAAAACGCGCTTTTCGTGGGCGTTTCCCGTTGCGCGCTCGAGGCGATGGGTCGCGGCTTGCCCGTCATACTACTTGGCAACGAGGGATACCTCGGACTTTTCGACGAAAGCAAGCTCGCTCAAGCCGAAAAGACCAATTTCACTTGTCGCGCGCAAGGAAAAATACCCTCGCGCGAAGTTTTTTATGCGGAAATTTGCCGATATTTCGATTTGCCCGAAGAGGAAAAGAAAAATCTTCGTGCGCTCTCGTGTCACGTTATCGACAAAAAATACGGCGCGGACAAGATGGCGCAAGAAACCCTTGATTTTTATAAAGAAACACTCGATTTTTATAAAGAAACACTCAATTTTCATCGCACGCGCGTCCACAAAACGCCTGCGCCGTTCAAAATTACGCTATGCGGATACTACGGAAGGGGAAATTTCGGCGACGAGGCAATTTTATCCGTTCTTCTTGAAAAAATAAGGAGCATTCGATCCGCCGATGGACACGGACGAACGGAAATTTGCGTTATCAAGGATAAAAATATCCTTTCCCTAATAAATAAACTGTGGCGCGCTGACCTTTTCGTCTTTGGCGGCGGCTCACTTTTGCAAAATACAACGTCGAGCGCATCCCTTATTTACTATCTCCTCGTCTTGCAAGCGGCCGCAATTTTGTGCAGGCACAAGATCATCCTTGCAAACGGAATCGGTCCAATTTTGGGCGGTGCGGCGGCAAGAAAATTCTGGCTATCTCTTATTGGCACTGTACTACGGGAATTTGATGCGCTGAGCGTTCGCGACGAGCTCTCTCGAGCAACGCTCCGCACAGGGATGCCCGACGGAAAAATCGAGCTCCTTGCTGATCCAACCTTCGTGCTTTTTTCGGACGAAGCGCACTTTCTCGGCGAATCATCATCGACCGATAAATCGTCATTACCCGATAAATCGCCCTCGCCCGAGAGTTCGCTTGCGCTTGAAGATGCTCCCTCCCTTAAAAGTGCGCAATCCTCAAGCCAATCCCCCTCCCTTAAAGGCACTCCATCCCACGCCGAATCCCCCTCGCCGTGCGCAACCGCAAATTGCGAGAAGAATCTTCTTATATACTGTCCGTGCTCGCGCGGAGCGGAGAAGGCAAATCTAACGGCGCGCGAGCTCGCGAGCGCCCTGGACTCGATCGCAAAATCGCTCGGACTCACAGTGACCGTCGCCGTTTTAAGCAAGAGTGAGGATATGGCACTCGCGCAAAAAATAAAAACGGAGCTAAAGGACGCAAGGACCGTTTGCGTGCGAGATGCAAAATATTTCAAAAAGCTATTGAGCCGAGCCGCCCTCACCGTATCGCAAAGATATCACGGAGCCCTCTTTTCGCTTTGCTTAGGAGTTCCCACGCTCGCGCTTTCTTGCGACCCAAAGCTCACATCCCTTTGCGAGCAATTTAATGCTCCGCACCCACGCGATATTTCTATTTTAAACAGCTCCGCAGGAGCAAACAAGCTCACGGCTCTCGCAAGGAGCGCCGTAAAAGGTGCTCGCCAATCAAATCTCTCCGCGATTGAACGAGCACGCACGCTCGGGAAGGGAGCAAGCGACTCCCTTGAGAAGATCCTACGGAGATATATTTAATTATTTCTGCCTCAAGCCGCTATTAGTTGATGGGTTTTTGCTGTTTACAGCCGTCGGATTGTTCATTTCGCAGTTTGCCGCTATCGGTTCTTTTTTCGATTCGCCGCCTGGCGCATTTCGCCGTTCGACACCACCCCTTGCGTGCATTTTGCCGCTATCTAATGAGCTCATCTCCCCTCGCCGCTAATGAAACAGGCGCGTTCTCCCCCCCGTATCCGACCGTCAATGTTGTGTTTTGGCTACACCTCGGCTCATTTTCATCATCTTCCGTAAAAATTCGGTACGTTTTTCGTTCTACCTCTTGACAAATGCGAACATTTGTTCTATAATGTAAAAAACGAGACAAACAAAGGGAGGGAAAATGGAAAACACCGAAAAGAGAAACGAAATTATAAGAATTTTTAGAAAATATGCGCGCCTTGGACTCGACTCGCCACGCTACAACCCGATTCAAATCTACAAGAAAATCGACGTTCTATGTGTCGCTCGCCGTTCAAAGCTCGATATGTTTGCGGTGTACGACACACTGCGCCTCCTTGAACTGAACGGCGACGAGGAAACGCTCAAGGCGATAAGGTCGATCTATTTCGAGGGCAGGGCATACCGACTGACGAAATACGAGATGGGCAGGCGCGTTTGCGCGCTCGCAAACGAGCTCTATTGCGACGATAGAACGATCTATCGACGCCTCGAAAAGGCGCGCGAGCTTTATGAAAAGATTCGCTCCCGCGAGGGACTTATAAACGACGGCAATTAGCCACATAGCATCTTGAGAAAGCTCTAAAAAGTGCCATAAATATCAAAAATTCAAAGATGGAATTTTAGAGGCGGAGCAAGCAAAGGTAATTTCTAGCAAAAATGTGCGAATAAATAGAATTTGTATTTTTCTATGCTCTACCAAAACCGCTTTTTTCGACCTCGTGAAAAATATTGCTACAAAATTCCAAGATTTTTCCACAGGAACAATCGTTCAAAATTCGTGTTCAACCCTCATTTTTAAAGGTTTTCCACACTTTCCACATAGTTTTCCACATATTTAATTGTCAAAAACTGTGATTTTTAGGAAAAATCAGTCGCAAAAGGAATTTTTTCTTTTCTTGCATTTTTCACCTCACAAAGCGGCACCATTTAATGCTCCACTTGTTGACTTTTTTACTTTTTTATGATAAAATTATCTCGAAGGGCGGTGATATTATGTCAAAAATTTGTTGCTTTACGGGCAGCCGAGCGGTAAATAGCAAAGATATTTTTGACCTCGCAAAAAGGACTGAATCTGCAGTCGAAAATCTCATAGTGAACGAGGACTATACCGATTTTAGGACCGGCGGTGCCGTGGGCTTTGACACCCTTGCCGCGCTCACCGTGCTAAAGCTCAAGGATAAGTATCCCCACATCAAGCTCCATCTCATTTTGCCCTGCAAAAACCAGGAAAAATTCTTCTCAAAATATGAAAGAGGTCTTTACAAATACATATTGGATAGGGCGGATACCTTCACCTTCCTGCAGGAGCGCTACAGCGACGGAATAATGTTCAAGCGCAACCGAGCGCTCGTTGACGGAGCGGATATTTGCATCGCGTATCTCATCAAGCTCTACGGCGGCACCTTCCAAACTGTTCAATATGCGAAAAAGCAGCGAGTGCCGATTCAAAACGTAGCTAAAAAATAAAACAAGCGCAACGGAAAAATCCGTTGCGCTTCTATTTTTATTAAATTATACGCTTCTAAATCCCTTTCCGATGATCTCGGAGCTTGTTGTAACCACGATGAATGCGTTTTCATCGATTTTCTTGATCGCGGCACGAAGCTTGATCGCCTCATATCTACGGCACACGGTATGCACCATACCCTTGGGCATTTTTGTGTATCCGCCAACGGCATCGGTGATCGTAACGCCGTGGTGAAGGGTATTCATAATATATTCGGAAACAAGCTCGGGCTTCTCCGTGATAACGATGAAGTACTTGCACGAGTCAAAGTTATCGATAACGATATCGATGATGAAGGAGTTAGCGAAAAGACCTACAAGGGAGAGAATGCCGTTTTCCACCTCTTTAAACACGAAGATGGATCCGGTTGCGATGAACATATTCACAAAGAGAACCGCCCTGCCAACGTCGATCTTAGCAAACTTTTGAATGATGAGCGCCATGATGTCCATGCCGCCACTCGATGCGCCCGCATAGAAGATGGTAGCCGTTCCGATCGCGTAGATGGTAATACCAACGCAAAGCTCCAAAAAGGGCTCGTTAGTCAAGGGGTGTTCAACAGGAATGATTCGCTCGAGAAGGAGCATGAGTGTAGAGTAACTAAGACTGCAATATACCGTCCAAATACCCGTTTGCTTGCCAAGGAAGATAAATCCAACAATAAGCATGAAAATATTAAGGCACATAAGCCAAGTTGACGTTGAGATGTTTGTAACGTAGCCGAGAATGGTGGAAAGACCCGTCATACCGCCCGTTACAAAGTGATTGGGAACTAAAAAGAAATACGTTGCGCATGCTATGAGAACGATGCCAACGTTCATATACATCCAATTTTTAAATTTGATCATATAACCCTCGTTTATCGACCGGCGGTGGCGCCGTGAAAGAATATGCTGAACGGTCTTGTCGTTCAATGATATGATTATACAACAAAAAAGACTGTCCGTCAATGATTATTTACGATATTTTTCTTCCTTTTTTAATATTTTTAAAGGGTGGCTATTGACAGCTCTCCGCACTTGTGATAGAATACAATTAACATTTAAGTTAACTGTTAATTGTTAGTGGGTGCAATGTAGGCAAGGTCGATTTTTACCGCACGCACCTGCAAGCAACGTAAGGGGTAGAATATGATTCAAAAAACCTTTTTGGCACTGAGCGATCCAACCCGTCGCGAGATACTGAAAATGCTGAAAAAGAGTGACCGCACGGTCAGTGAGATAAGTGAACGCTTCGACGTTTCTCCTCCCGCCATTTCCCGTCATTTAACGGTCCTGCGAGAGGCGGATCTGATAAGCACTCACCGAGAGGGCAAGTTCATCCGTTGCTCGCTGAATGCAAGCACACTCGAAGATGCAAAGGATTGGCTAACGGAGCTGATCAATGGGTACGAATAAATTATTTAGAAAGAGGCAATAAAATGAAAGAAAGAACCGCAAAAGAAATATACAAGGAATATAAACTCAAGATAGCGCTCGTCGTTGCGCTCTATGCCATAGCGCTCGCCGTTTTGATCTTCGTTATGACAAAATGGCTCATCATAGGACTCGGCGGAATAATCGTTCTCGCGTCGAGCGTTAAGAATCCCATCTATCATATCGAGGAGAAGACCCTCGAGCGCGTTATTTTCGAGGATCTCGATCCCGAAAAATTCAACGAGCTCCTCGAGCTCGGCGCATTCAAGCGCTCCGTTCGTCACAAGGTTCTCGGCGCGGTAAGCGTCGGCGAGCACGAGAAGGCGCTTGAGATCATCTCAAACTACAAGCCAAAGAGAGAAAATCCCGTTGAGACCTGCAATAATCTCTATAGAATCGGTTACATACACTTTGAGAGGGGCGAGTTCGACAAGCTCCCCGAGGTCGTAAAGCAGTATAATCAGCTCAAGGCGAAATACCCTCAGTTTGTGGCGGTTTTCGATAATTTCACCGTCTTCGATAAATACGATGCCTTCGCCGACGAGGACTACGAATACGTAGTGGAAGTTTGCGATATCGATCTTTCGGATATCAATCCCAAAAAGCAAAACCACAATATGACTCGCATAAACGTTGGCTTCTACCGTGCCGTTTCTCTCTATAAGCTCGGTAAGCTCGACGCCGCAAAGGCCGGCTTTGAGGACATCATCGCCTTCGCCCCTAAAATGTATAAGGCAAAGCTCTCTAAGGATTATATTGAGCTTATAGATAAATTAGTTTAAGAAAAGAGTAATGTTCTTTTTGAAAAAAGAAACAAAAACTTTTTAATAGAACTTTGCCGCCGCGCGTAAAATCGGTGCTAAAATAATGTCCGAGTGGCGCGCCCAGCAATTCGCTTGTCGTCTTACGACTCCATTTCGCTTTGCGAAACCGCAAATTGCCTATAGTTTAGCTAAGCCCTGTGTTTGCGCAAATTGTGTTGCAGGGCAACACATAACGATTTTCTCGCCATTTTAACAGGCGGACGCCGCGCGTAAAATCGGTGCTAAAATAATGTCCGAGTGGCGCGCCAGCAATTCGCTTGTCGTCTTACGATGCAAATTGCCTATAGCTTGGCAAAGCCGAGAAAATCTATAATTTGCTACTTCAACTAACTGTTTCGTTGTTCGCACGGACTCAATTATAAGGCACAAATTGAGTAAATTTTAGAAAATCAATTCGTAGAATTGGTTTTCGTAGTACGGTCGATAAAATCCGCGGCGAAAATTCATTTTCGTAAGAGGATTTTATTGAGCGTACCGATAATTCACTTGTGAATTGTCGAAAATTTACGTATCTCCACCGCCGCACCAGTCGATTGTTTTGCTCCGCTTTTTTAAAAGCGGAAGCCCTAGCGGCTTGAGCGGTCTAAACACAAACTAACTTTCCCACCGCTTGAGCGGTCTAAACACAAACTAACTCACCAAAAAAACCACCCATAAAAACGGGTGGTTTATATTTTTGTTTGATTAATTGAACTTAAAATTATATTTTTTCAATATCATCAAAAGTCCCGTGCCGAGCAGGGTGGCGGAGATGAACTCACCCACACAAACGCTGAGCGCGACGAGGGGGAGGGCAATATCCTTAACACCGAAGCCATAGACGATAACGAGAGGCACGATAATGGAATTTGCGGCGAGCGTTGGGAGCGTAACGAGGTACTGATGCTTTTTCAGTAGCCGTCCGCCGAGCGCACCGAGAAGGGTTGCGAGCGTACCGAACACCACGTCGAGGATATTCGCGCCCGTGATAAGATTTGCAATGAGGCAACCGACGGTAAGTCCGGGCACGGCGGCAGGTGTAAAGAACGTGAGTGCGCAAAGCGCCTCGGAAATTCTGATTTGAACTGCCCCCGAGGAGAGTCCAAAGGCCGCGGAGATGAGCGTCATTACAACGTAGAGCGCGGCTATAGTTGACGCGAGAGTCATATAGCGCACCCTTTTTAAGTTTTGTGTTTTCATGTGGTTTCTTGCGGAAAAATTCCGCCCTTTCCTTAGTTTTGTTTTAAGTGAGGATGGTTACGAACTCACTGGGGAAGATTATATTACAAATTTTTAAAAAAGTCAAGACCTTTAATGTAAAAGCCCTTGCCTTTTTCGTGAAAATATGTTAGAATATGGCAAACAGAGTAGGACTGTGTGCGTTCAGTGCCATCGGGACGGGGAGTTGCCCGGCGGACGAAGAGATCGAGTCAAACCGATCATCGCGGTGCGCGGTCCGCATCCCGCTGCATAACGAACAAGAGGTCTCTTTTTCGGCAATTTTGCGGGGAAGGAGGCGTTTTTTTATGACAGATATCACGATCGCCAACGAAAACGGCGGTATTTTCACCAAAGCATATTGGAAAAGGGCGGCAAAGCAGTTTTCCGACCCCAAAATGATAACGATCGCGGCGCTCATAGTGGCACTCCGAGTGGTTGTCAAGCTCTTTAAGATCAATATCGCCACAGGACTTGGATTCTCTCTCGACGGATACGTAAACTCGCTTGGCGCAATGATATATGGCCCCCTCGTCGGCCTTGTCGGAGGTGCGATAAGCGATATTTTGGGGCTCATCATCACAGGTCAAATGGGTAGCTTTTTTCCACCGTTCACACTCGTTGAGATGACGAGCTCGTTCATCTTCGCACTCTTCTTTTGGAATAGAAAGATCACCGTTTTGCGCGCCCTGTCGGCGAAATTTTCGGTAAATCTCGTTTGCAATATCATAATGACGTCCGTCTTTATGAAATGGTCGATATTGATTCAGTCGGGAAGGGATGCGGCGGACGCTTATAAGATCATCAACGGCGTGCGAATCGCTAAAAACCTAATCATGTTTCCACTTGAGGCAATGATCATCATCTCGGTGCTCTCATTCGCCCTGCCGATACTCACTCGACTCAAGCTCGTTGACAAAAGGCAGTGCTTTGTCGAGCAAGCATCCAAAAAGGGACTCGTTCTCAAAATTGCGCTCCTTACGGCGCTCTCGATCGCACTCGTCGTCGCCTATATCTTGCTCAGCGAAAGCGTGGATTTCAAATTCTCGTTCAAAATTTCCGAAACTATTTTTTCAAAATGGTTCGGTCAGTAAAAGAAAATAAAAAGGGCTCGTTGAGAGCCCTTTTCTATATTTTTAAGGTGTTTGTCATCTTTGTTAGCACTCGAGAAGCTCGGTCGCGCCCCAAATCAGCCGCACCAAGTGGATGAGGTGTACTCAATTCCGTGTTTTTTGCAAAAGCTCCAAAAGTCGGGATCGCAAAAATTCCTACCGAAAGCCGACTCAATCATATTTTCAAGAGAGCCCTTGTATTCCTTTTTGAGCGCGGCGACAAGCTTTTTGGAGTTTTCCTCGTCCAAATAGTATGTCTTTTCAAAATCTCCGCCACCAAACTCACTAACGCCGTAGTCCTCGTAGCCAATGGATATTTTTCCGTTTTTCTTTTCGACCCAAAAGCCGCTCGTTCCTTCTCTCATACGATCACTCCTTGCTTACTGTTTTTACATCTTCAGTATAGCACAAAACCGCCGCGGTGTCAACAAGCTCGTGTGGGGGAGGAACGGTGGAAGAAAAAAGCAGAGGAGTAAAAAGGCGGGGGAAGAAGAAACCGCAGGCGCTTGGGCGCCACCCGGAAGGTGCCTTCGAGCAAAGCTCTTGGCACTATTTTTGCCCACGAGATCGCTCGCGAGCGGCGATCGTCGTTCGGTCAAAAATGCGAACCGGATTCCGCCGCACCGTGCGGCGGAGTCCGGTTCTCCACGTGCGTAGCACGTCCAATAAGAAAAGGACACCTTTTGGTGTCCTTTTCTTATTGGAGGCGCCACCCGGAATCGGACCGGGGATAGAGGTGTTGCAGACCTTTGCCTTACCGCTTGGCCATGGCGCCATATTTACTTAACAGGTGAATTATATCACAAAGATTGCGCCTTGTCAAGACATTTTCAAAAGATATTCACTCGTCGCGCGGCTTTTTCGGTGTGCCCTTCCTCCTATTGACAAATTTCTCGTGCCACTATATAATGGTTTTAGAAGTGCTCACATTTCAATAACTCTTTTGGAGGAAAAAACTATGAAATCCGAATTCAACGGAGGTCTTTTTGGACTCATCGGCATCTACATTCTTCAAGGACTCATCATCGGTCTTACCTTTGGTATCGCTACACCTTGGGCGATTTGCCTCAAGGAAAAATGGATCGCTGACCACACTGTTATCGACGGCCGTCAGCTCTTTTTCGACGGCACGGGCGGTCAGCTTTTCGGCAACTTTATCAGGTGGTTCTTTCTAACTATCATCACCTTTGGAATCTACGCCTTCTGGCTTGACATCAAGATAAAGCAATGGATCGTTAAGCACACTCACTTCATGTAATAAAAAAAGGACGCGCCGCGTCCTTTTTTATTTCTTTTACAAGCTCAAATTGCCAATGCGTAATTAGAGATCATTTTGCAAATCATTTTGATATCGGTTGAGCCCGTGAATTCAAATCTAACCTTACCGACTGCGCCGATGTAGATCTCAAGCTCGGCATCGAAATCGAATAAGCCCGCGGTTTCAACCGAAAAGGTCGTAATTTTACTATAGGGAATGCAGGTGAAATCCTTTTTCTTGCCTGTGATGCCCTGAACGTTAATGGCGATTATACGCTTATTGGTGAAGACAACGCCATCTCGAATATTTTGGTAGCTTCCTATGATCTCCTCGCCGTCTATCATAAAATCGTCGATTGCCTTTCCAAACGTGCCGTTATCCACCTTATGCAATCTTGAATAAAAATGTCCGTCTTGACTAAAATCAATCATTTTTTCATCCTCCGTTAACTTTGATATAATAATTTTACATTATTTGTCAAAGTTTGTCAAGAGCTCGCCCCTCACGCTGCATAAAAAAACGCACCTCAAATTGAGGTGCGTAATTTTATTTGCTTATTCTTAATTAGTCAGCGATGTAGGGAAGAAGTGCTACCTGACGTGCACGCTTGATAGCTGTTGTGAGCTTGATCTGGTGCTGAGCACATGTTCCGCTAATTCTTCTGGGAAGGATCTTTCCACGTTCGCTAATGAACTTTCTGAGCTTCGCAGAATCCTTATAATCGATATAAGAGATCTTATCTTCACAGAATATGCAAACCTTTTTTCTTCTACGGTTGTTGAAACGAACCGGACGAGAAGCGTTTTCTGTTCTTTCCATTTTATGAAATCCTCCTGTTAAATTTTTCGTTAGTTACTTTTTCAGAACGGCAAGTCGTCGTCTGTTTTTACCTCTTCAAAATTGGGTGCGTCACCCGAAGAGAATGAAGGAGAACCGTAAGCATCGGGAACGTAATTAGACTGAGCAGCGCTGTCCGTTCTTGAATCAACGAACATTGCTTCATCAACAACTACCTCGGTAGCATAGCGCTTTGCGCCTGTGTTATCCTGCCAAGTTCTTGTTTGAATAGAACCTGTAACGCAAAGAGATGAACCCTTCTTGAAATATCTTGAGATAAATTCAGCGGTTTGTCTCCAAGCAACGCAGTTGATGAAATCTGCCTGTGAATTGCTCTGTCCGTCAGCACCTCTTGTAAATCTGCGATTTACTGCAAGCGCAAAGGAAACAACTGCAATTCCGTTTTGAGTCTGTTTAAGTTCGGGATCTGCTGTAAGACGGCCACAAAGCACGACCTTGTTTAAGTTGAGATTTGACATCTTAGCTTACCTCCTTGAACAAATTATTCAGCGTCAGCTACTTCAGCAACTTCAGCTACTTCTTCAACTACTTCTGCAACGGGCGCCTTCTTAGCTGCGTTGTTTCTCGCAATTGCCTTCATGTCGAGTTTGATTGTCATTGAACGCATAACGTTTTCGTCAATGTTGAACAAACGGGCGAGCTCAGCAGGGAAATCAGAAGCTGTTTTGAAAGTTACAACAGTGTAGTAACCCTCGCTCTCGTCGTTGATAAGATATGCAAGACGGCGTTTACCCCAGTCAGCAACCTCAACGATCTCAGCGTTGTCAGCTATCAATGTTGTGAATTTGTTCAC
>JAZRCO010000156.1:0-2190 GCA_045659855.1 Eubacteriales bacterium
ATTGCTCACACGCACTATCGACGAGATACACGAGCTTTTCGGCAAGGATTCGCTTGTGCCCGCACTCATCCTCGACGAGAAGAAGATGCCACACGGCATTTGCGACGAGCTCGTTATGCCAGGATGGATGCACGTTTGAAAAAAACTCCTTTACCTCTTGAAAAATACTCTATAATATGATATAATATATAGGTTAATATGGATAAATTTGGTCTAAAGGAGATTAAATATATGAAACTTGGTATAGTTGGACTTCCAAACGTAGGAAAAAGCACGCTTTTTAACGCATTGACAAATGCGGGAGCGGAATCGGCAAACTATCCGTTCTGCACGATCGAGCCCAACGTTGGTGTCGTGGCGGTGCCTGACTACCGTCTCGACGTGCTTGCGAAAATGTACGATCCCGAAAAATATACACCTGCAATCATCGAATTCGTTGATATCGCAGGACTTGTTAAGGGCGCATCAAAGGGCGAAGGTCTTGGAAATAAATTCCTTGATAACATTCGTCAGGTGGATGCCATCGTTCACGTTGTTCGTTGCTTTGAGGATGACAATATCATCCACGTTGACGGCAACGTAAATCCCATTCGCGACCTTGAAACAATAAACCTTGAGCTTATCTTTTCCGATATGGAGATGCTTGAACGTCGCATTGACCGTGTAAAAAAGGCGATGAAGGGCGACAAGACGCTCGCCGCTACCGTCGAGCTGCTCGAAAGAATTCACGCTACTCTTGAGGAGGGCAAGTGTGCTCGCACCATGGATCTTGATGCGGACGAGCTTGAGATGCTCGGTGACACACAGCTCCTCACAATGAAGCCCGTTATCTACGTTGCAAACGTGAGCGAGGATGAGGCGGACCACGAGCCCGTGGAGAATCCTCTTTACTCCGAGCTCAAGGATTTTGCGGCGGCTGAGCGCTCCGAGATAATCGCTATTTGTGCGCAAATTGAGGCGGAGATTAGTGAGCTTGATGCCGAGGAGAAGAAGATGTTCCTTGAGGATATGGGTATTGCCGAGAGCGGTCTTGACCGTCTTATCAAGGCAAGCTACTCACTTCTCGGACTCATTTCCTACCTTACCGCAGGACCCAAGGAGGTTCGTGCTTGGACTATCACAAAGGGCATGAAGGCTCCTCAGGCGGCAGGAAAGATCCACAGTGATTTCGAGCGCGGATTTATTCGTGCCGAGGTAGTTGACTTTGACGTTCTTGCTGATCTTGGCTCAATGGCAGCTGTTAAGGATGCGGGACTTCTTCGAAGCGAGGGTAAGGAATACGTTGTTAAGGACGGCGACGTTGTTCTTTTCCGCTTCAACGTATAATAGAAAAAGAAAAGGCCTGTTGGCGAAAGCCAACAGGCATAAGTTTAACTGATTATTAATCTTCAAGTTCTTCCTTGCTATACTTGATTTCTTCATAGAAGATAGCCATGGAAACGTTCTGATAGGGAGATACCCAAAGACTTCCGATTCCGAAGAATGCGATAGCACCGAGGATTTCCCAACCGATAAAGCTGAGCTGGAGCTTGAACAATCTCCATCTGTTGCCCTCCATGAGTCTTTCACTCTCGTCAAAGCACTGCTGCCAAGTGAAATCGGGGTTGTCGTGCTTAACGTAGAAGATCATAGCATAGGAGTATGAAACGTAAACACCGGGAATGAAGAAGAGGATTGACCAAAGTGCTGAGTGGAGCATGTACATAAATCCAAGCTGGAAGTTATCAACGAAATTTTTAAAGCTGTTGAAGAATTTTCCGATTCGGATCTTACCGTCACCTCTAATAAGGTCGAGGTGGACTGCGCTAAGGCCAACGCCCAAGGGGCCGATAAATACGTTAAGAATAAGTATGTTGATAGCGATGATAAGTATATCGATAATGTAGAGCAATATCGTTGTATCGAAAAATCTATCGAGCCAAATGTTTATGGTGGGGATGATCAAAGAGTTTGCTATCGTGAGAAGGACGGTACCTACAATACTTACCGATCCTGTAAGGATCAAGGTAAGGAAAACGGATTTGATCCAGTCCTTTCCAAAAATATTATCGTCAAGGAAATAACGCGCTCTACTGCGTATTTGTTTATTTGTTATATTCATGTGACTCCTCCGTAAAAGAATACATTGTCTTACAGTATATTGTAATACTTTTTCACCAAAATGTCAAGGTGTATTTGCTAATTTTATAA
>JAZRCO010000157.1:0-3142 GCA_045659855.1 Eubacteriales bacterium
CGATAAAATCCACGGCGAAAATTCATTTTCGTAAGAGGATTTTATTGAGCGTACCGATAATTCACTTGTGAATTGTCGAAAATTTACGTAAACCCACCGCCGCACCAATCGAGCGTCTCGTCCACCTTTTCAAAGGTGGCGCCCGCCGCGTAGGCGACCTAAACGCAAACTAACTTGAGCGATAAATCAAAATTCACACGTACACATCATTAACTATCGCACGCTTATTCATTATAAAATTATTTTTTCTAATTCTCTATTGATAATTTGTTTTTTTTATGCTATAATATTATGATTATTCGAATTTTGGAGGCAAAATGGAGATAATTTCTTTATCCGTTACAGGATTTGAATCAAACTGTTTTATCGTTCATAACGGCGCCGAGACGTTTGTAGTTGACCCATCCACATCCGAGCAAAAGATACTCAGGGCGCTCGAAAAGAACGGTCTAACTCTAAAAGGTATATTGCTTACCCACGGTCATTTCGACCACATTTGGCGCGCGCAGGAGTTGCGTGAGGCAACGGGTGCTCCCCTCTACGTTCACGAGCTTGATGCCGAGATGCTCACCGATTCGAGCAAAAACGCTTTTGCAACCTTTACGGGCGGAAATTTCGTTATCAAGGAAGCGGACGTTTTGCTTCGCGAGGGCAACGAGATCGCCATCGGTGATGAGAAAATACTCGTTTTGCACACCCCCGGGCACACAAAGGGCTCCGTTTGCTACGACACGGGCGATTCCCTTATTACAGGGGACACGATTTTTGCCGAGGGCTTCGGTAGATACGATCTCTACGGAGGCAGCTTGGACAGTCTTAAGGAATCTCTTTCCCGTCTTTCAAAAATGGCAGAGAGCGAGAGCCGCTGGATATACTGCGGTCACGGTGACAGCTCAACGCTCCGCACGGCAACTAACAATCTAAAATTTTATTTTGACATATAACCTAACCGAAAGGATACAATAAAAACTATGGATTACAAGCTTTTATCGGAATTACTTTTCCCCCACGTAACCAAAACATCCGAGGAGATTGAGGCACAGTATCCCGCACGTCAGCTCCCCGAGGGCGCAAAGGTCACAAGATTTGCACCCAGCCCCACGGGCTTCGTTCATTTTGGCGGACTCTTCCCCACACTCGTTGGTGAAAGACTTGCTCACCAAAGTGGCGGTGTGTTCTATCTTCGTATAGAGGATACCGACGCAAAGCGCGAGGTTGCGGGCGCGGCGGAAAGTCTTATAAAGACGTTCAATTACTACGGAATCAATTTCGACGAGGGTGCCATCCTTGACGAAAACGGCAACCTCACCGACTGCGGTGCTTACGGCCCCTACAAGCAGTCAAAGAGAGTTGACATCTATCACGTATTCGCTAAAAAGCTCGTTGCCGAAGGCAAGGCATACCCCGTTTTCACCACTCAGGAGGAGCTTGAAGCTCTCAACGCCGTGGACAAGAAGGCGGAGGTTAAGGCAAAGGACTGGCACGAGGATAACGGCGAGCAAAGAGAAGAAATGCTCAAAAACAGAAACTTCACCATCGACGAGGTTAAGGCACATCTTGAGGCGGGCGACCCCTTCGTTCTCCGTATGCTCTCCGACGGCGATCCCGATAAGAAAATAAAATTCACCGACCTTATCAAGGGCGACCGTGAGCTCCCCGAAAACGACCGTGACGAGGTTCTCCTCAAGAGTGACGGAGTTCCCTCCTACCACTTTGCACACGCGATCGACGACCACCTCATGGGAACAACTCACGTTATCCGTGGCGACGAATGGTATGCGAGTCTTTCAAGACATATCATGCTCTTCCGTTACCTTGGCTTCAAGCTTCCCAAGTACGCTCACATCTCTCCCATCATGCAGCTTGGTGAGAATGGCTCAAAGAAGAAATTCTC
This sequence comes from Eubacteriales bacterium, assembly GCA_045659855.1. Lineage (GTDB taxonomy): Bacteria > Bacillota > Clostridia > Oscillospirales > CAG-272 > RGIG4608. The sequence goes on from JAZRCO010000157.1 coordinate 1,895, forward strand.
CAAGCGTGACCTCGGCTCCAACATGGAGTACTACCGTGAGCTCGGTTATGACAAGGACTGTGTTGTTGAATACGTTATGACACTCCTCAACTCCAACTACGAGGACTGGCATGCACAAAATCCCGACAAAAAATATACTGACTTCCCCTTCTCCTTGAAGAAGATGTCAAGCTCAGGATGTCTTTACGATATCAACAAGCTCACCGACGTTTCAAAGAACGTTATCTCTCGCATGGATGCGGATACCGTCTACGAAAGACTCGTTGACTGGGCACAGGAATTCGACGTTGAATTCGCTACTCTACTCAAGGACAACGAGGAAATGTCCAAGAAGGTACTCGCCATCGGACGCGGCGGCAAAAAGCCCAGAAAGGAGCTTGCAAAATGGTCCGATGCGAAGGACTATATGGGATTCTTCTTCGCTCCCCTCTTTGAAATCAAGGAGGAATATCCCGACAGCTTCAAGAAGGACGATATCAAGCGCGCGCTTGAGCTCTTCAAGGCAAGCTACGACTACAGCGACGATATGAACACTTGGTTTGAAAAGGTAAAGGCAGTTGCAACCGAGATCGGCTTTGCCGCGGATATGAAGGAATACAAGGCAAATCCCGAGGCGTTTGGCGGTAACGTTGCCGACGTTTCAATGTTCATTCGAGTTGCCGTTACGGGCAAGACGAATGCTCCCGACCTTTACACCGTTATGCAAATCCTCGGTCGCGACGAGGTGATTGCAAGAATCGACGCAATGTTGGCTAAAATCTAATTAAGAGAGGATACGAAAATGGAAGAAATCATTTCTAACTTTATACATGACATTATCGACGCGGATCTCAAAGAGAATCCCGATATAAAGATCATTACAAGATTCCCTCCCGAGCCCAACGGATATCTCCACATCGGCTCCGCGAAGGCAATCATGATCAACTTTGAAACAGCTAAAAAGTACGGTGGAAAGTTCAATCTCCGTTACGATGATACCAACCCCACAAAGGAGGATACCGAATACGTTGACTCCATCTACGAGGACCTCATTTGGCTCGGTGCCATTCCCAGTGGCGGTATCTACTACGGCTCCGACTACTTCGACAAGTGCTATGAATTGGCTATCAAGCTCATTAAGGACGGTAAGGCGTACGTTTGCGACCTCACTGCCGAGGAGATGAGAGAATACCGCGGAACGCTCACACAGCCCGGTAAGGAGAGCCCCTACAGAAACCGTTCCGTTGAAGAAAACCTCGAGCTTTTCGA
>JAZRCO010000158.1:0-7001 GCA_045659855.1 Eubacteriales bacterium
GAGAAGGGGTTCGGTCTCGAATTCCGCAACCTTGCGGTGGTGGTCGATAACCACGAAGTTGGCAACGTTGTTTGCCACGTCGCTCGATTCGAGAATATTAAAGTTATTCGCGTCCACGATGATGAGGAGCGTATCCGAGCGGATCATATCAAGTCCCGCTTCGCCCGAAATAAAGATGTTCTTATATTCCTCGAGTGCAAGGAGCTTTTCAGTACACGCCTTAAAGCTCGGCGACTCGGTATTCATAATGATCTTGGGATTGAGACCGCAGTGCATGCAAAGTCTTGCCGCACCCACGCAAGCGCCGATCGCGTCAAAGTCGGGGTTGGCGTGTCCCATGATAAGCACGTTGCCCGCCTTTGCGATATGGCTTGTGAGCTGAGTTGCAAGTACTCTTGCAAAGGAGCCGCTCTTCTTTTGAACGCCCTTTGTTCTACCGCCGAAGAAGATAACGTCCTCCTCGGTCTTAACTGCAACCTGGTCACCGCCTCTTTGAAGTGCAAACTCAAGTGCTGAGGATGCGTTCTTTTCCATTTCCTCGAAATTGTCGCCCACAAGGGAAACGCCCATTGAAATGGTTACGGGCACGGAGCTGTCGCCAAGTCTAACGTTTCTTATGGTTTCGAGAATGTCAAATTTGTTTTCCGCGCATTCGTTGTATTTCTCTCTTGAGAATACCATAATGTATTTGTCGCGGTTATATTCACGGATGAAGCCGTCCATGTCGTCGGCAAATTTTTTGAGGATATCCTCTATCTCGTTTGCCGCCGAGCGATAGCTTACCCTAACGAACTCGGCGATCTCGTTGAGGTTGTCAAGCACGATGTGTGCGACGACGGGTGCCTCCGCCTGAGTTTTACTGAGAAGGTGAGCGTACTCGGTGTAGTCGGTGAAGGTGAATAGATAATATGAATTTTGACCGAGTGACTGTCTATACACGTTCGCTGTGTAGTTTCTTTCACGGATCATTACGTTAACGGATGCGTGATTGGAGGCATCGACTCCGTCCTCGATTTGCTCGGGAAGAGCACCGATGAGCTCCTCGATCTTGACCTCGCAAAGATCGTTGAATTGCTTTTGGAGAAGACTTTCGGGAACACCGAACATCTCGTGCGCGCCCTGTGAGCACCAAGCGATGATTCCGCTGGGGAGAGTGAGCACGCAGGGAATATCAACGTCCCTCATCATACCCGTCATAGCTCTCTCCATAAGGAGCGTCTTTGCCTTAAAGGATTCCTCGATATCTCTCTTTTTCTTATAGACGAGGTAGGACGTAAGAACGAATATTGCGTTGACCGCAAATATTACAAGTCCGAGCCAGCTCGGATACTCCTCCACGAAAATGTCTATCATTGCATAGAGCCCGATAAATATCGCACTGCTTATTATACATACCCACAAAAGCACGTTGCTTTCGGAAAATACTCGTTTATTTTTCTTTTCGTTACTCATTGGATTTTATTCTCCTTTGAATTATTTGTTGATTATTTCGAAGGCATACTTAGGCATTCTAAATAATCTTCCAGTAATTATAGCATAAAATCTCTATTTTGTAAACATAAATTTTGAATATTTATATATAATTAAATAAAAAAGCAAAAAAAATCAAAAAAATACAAAAAAGTATTGCAAAATGGAAAAAGGTATGTTATAATGAGACATACTAAGCTGAGAGTGGGTCCGAAACGACCCACTCTTAATTCTTGAAAAGGCAGATTTTGAAAATGATTAAGAAAAATATCGTTGGCACGGTCACAGATCTCGTATCTCCCGTTGCCGAGCAAATGGATATCATTCTTTGGGACGTTGAGTTTGTTAAAGAGGGTTCAAAAAAGATCCTTCGTATAACGATCGACTCCGAGGAGGGAATCGATATCAATACCTGTGAAAAGTTCCACAGAACAATCGATCCCATGCTCGACGAGGCGGATCCCATTGACGAATCATACTATCTTGAGGTTACTTCTCCCGGAATTGAAAAGGAGATTAAGACCGAGGCGCACATTGAAATGTGCCGTGGAGAGAGAGTTGAGATTAAGCTTTACGCTCCCAAAAACGGAGTAAAGAGCTTTGACGGCATCCTCGCAGGACTTAACGAAGAGGGTAAGGTCGTTCTTGAAATCAACGGCGAAGGCGTTGAGTTTGAAAGAAATGAAATCGCAAAAATGCACACTGTTTTTGATTTTTAATAAGGAGAATATTTTAAAATGAACAAGGAATTATTTGCCGCACTTGATATGCTTGAAAAGGAAAAGGGTATTCCTAAGACATATATGTACGAAAAGATAGAGGCCGGTCTTGTTTCGGCTTTCAAAAAGGAATACGGCAACAATACAAACGTTCGCGTTCACATCGACGAGAACAAGGAAGATATCAAGGTTTATCAGCAAAAAGAGGTAGTTGAGGTGGTTGAAAACCCCGAAACACAAATATCTCTTGAAGAGGCACAAAAGATCGCTAAGAAGTATAAGCTTGGCACGTTCGTTGAAAGAGAAGTTAAGCCCAAGAATTTCAGAAGACTTTCCGCAGGAGCCGCTAAATCCGTTATCATTCAGGGTATCCGTGAGGGCGAGCGCAGAGCAATTCAAGAGGCGTACGAAAATCAAAAGGATGAGATCATTACCGCAACGGTAAGCAAGATCAATCCCGAAACAGGCAATATTCTTCTTGAAACCTCAAACGGCTTTGCAACTCTTCTCAAGAGTGAGCAAATCCCCGGTGAGACCCTTTACGTTGGAGATAAGATTAAGGTTTACGTTCTTCAGGTTAACAAGGAGGGTAGAGGCCCCATCGTTACACTTTCAAGAACACACGCAGGTCTTGTAAAGAGAATATTCGAGCTTGAAATTCCCGAGATCACCGACGGTATCGTTATTATCAAGGGTATTTGCAGAGAAGCCGGATCAAGAACAAAGATCGCAGTTTGGTCAAGAGATGAGGACGTTGATCCCGTTGGCGCTTGTATCGGTAACCACGGCATGAGAATCAACGCTATCGTTGAGGAGCTCAGCGGCGAAAAGATTGATATCATTAGATACAGCGAAGATCCCGTTGACTACGTTGCGGAGGCACTTGCTCCTGCACCCGTTGAGTTGGTTGAGATGACAGGGGATAGAAGCTGTAGAGTTGTTGTAAATCCCGATCAGCTTTCTCTTGCAATCGGTAAAGAGGGACAAAACGTTCGTCTTGCTGCAAGACTCACAGGCATCAAGATCGACATCAAGGCCGAATAAAATATAAAGAGTAGATACTTATGGAACAAAAGAAGAAGATACCGCTTCGACAGTGCGTCGGCTGCTGTGAGAGAAAAGCAAAGGGTGAGCTTTTGAGAGTTGTGAGAACTCCTGAGGGCGAGATCGTGCTTGACTTCACGGGTAGAAAAAACGGCAGGGGAGTTTACCTTTGCAATAACGCCAAATGCTTGAGCAAGGCAAGAAAAAGCGGCAAGCTTGCTTCACATCTTGAATGCACCATTCCCGACGATATCTTCGAGGCACTTGAGGCCTCCATTGCACAGGGCGAATGATGAACGCAAGAATTTTGGGCGCGCTTGGGCTTTGTTCAAAGGCAGGAAAGCTGATTTTCGGCGTGCCTATGATAATCGAAGCGATGCAAAAAGGAAAAAAGATATATCTTGTGCTCGAGGCGCAGGATACTTCGGATAATACACATAAAAAGATCACCGATAAATGTAATTTTTACGGTGTGGAAAAGGTTAGACTCGATATTGGTAGCGGAGAAATGTCCTCCGCGATTGGAAAAAGCTCCGCGCTTGCGGCCGTAGCTATTACGGACGAGGGCTTTTATCAAATGGTGAGCAAGCATTTAACAAAGTAAAACGATAATTTAATTTTTTTGAAGAATTTGAACGGTTTGAATTCAAAAAAAGCAATTTTGGGAGGTACTAATGGCAACAAATCCACAATTTAAGGTAAATCAATTAGCAAAGGATTTGGGAATAAAGAGTAAGGATATTCTCGACACCCTTGCGGACAAGGGAATCAACGTAAAGACACAGGGTTCACTTGAGGGCAGGGAGTTTGATATTCTCTTTGACACTCTTACCAAGCAAAACCAAATAAAGGATATCGATTCCTATATCTTTGGGGATACCTATATTCCTTCAAAGCTTGCGGCGGCACGTGAGGCCGAGCTTGCGGCTCAAAAGGCGGAAGTGGAGGCACAGGCACGCGCAAAGGCGGAAGCCGAAGCAAAAGCAAAGGCAGAAGCCGAAGCAAAAGCAAAGGCAGAAGCTGAAGCTAAGGCAAAGGCAGAAGCACGCGCAAAGGCGGAAGCTGAAGCTAAGGCAAAAGCTGAGGCCGAGGCAAAGGCGAAGGCGGAAGCTGAAGCAAGAGCAAAGAACCAACCCAAAACTGAATCCAAACCTCAAAACCAGCAGGCAAGACCTGAAAACCGTTCACAAAACAGCTTTGCAAATCAGCAGGGCGCAGGCAATAGACCTCAAAATCAGCAGCAAAGACCCCAGGGCGACCGCGCAAATCAGCAGCAAAGACCTCAGGGCGACCGTGCAAATCAGCAGGGTGCTGCAAGAACTCAAAACGATAGATTCCAAAGACCCGCATTTGACAATCAGGGCGCAGGAAACGGAAGACCCCAGGGTGGCTTTAATAAGGACTCCAAGGGCGGCTTCGGTGCTCAGCAAAAGCCCTACGGTCAGCAAAACAAAAAGCCCCAGGGTGGCTTTGGTGGCGGCTTTGGTAGAGATAAGGACGAGGGCAACCAAAATGCACCCAAGGAGCATTTCAAGCCCACTGCAATCGTTCGTGAGCAAACCGCAAAGGGTGAAAAGGGTGTTAGAAGCACAGCAACCCGTGTTGTTGACATGAGAGGTTCAAGCTATGATGCGTCCAAGTACGACGAAAAGCTTGACAATTACGTACCCGATTCCGTTAAGGATATCCGCGGCGGAAACCAAAAGTTTAATAAAAAGGGTCAGCAGCAAAATAATAAATTCGATAAGAATGCTCAAAAGAAACAGCAGCAGGTTGTTAAAAAGCAGCCCATCAGCATTACCGTTCCCGACGAGATCTCCGTTGGCGAGCTTGCTTCACGTCTTAAGGTAACCGCAGGCGAAGTGGTTAAGCGCCTTATGATGATGGGAATGATGGTAACCGTTAACCAGGTTATCGACTTTGACACCGCATACCTCATTGCCGACGAGCTTGGTGCAGTTGTTACCAAGGAGGTCGTTGTTACAATCGAGGAAAAACTCTTTGACGATACGGTTGACACAGAGGAAACCCTCAAGGAGCGCGCTCCCGTTATTTGCGTAATGGGACACGTTGACCACGGTAAGACGTCCCTTCTCGACGCTATTAGAAACACAAGCGTTACCACGGGCGAAGCGGGTGGTATCACTCAGCACATCGGTGCTTACAGAGTAAGCATTAACGGCAAGGATATGACCTTCCTTGACACACCCGGACACGAAGCGTTCACAGCTATGCGTGCAAGAGGTGCGCAGGCGACCGATATCGCGATCCTCGTTGTTGCGGCGGACGACGGTATCATGCCTCAAACAATTGAAGCTATCAACCACGCAAAAGCGGCGGGTATTGATATTGTAGTAGCAATCAATAAGATGGATAAGCCCACAGCCGATCCCGACACAGTTAAGCAGGAGCTCACAAGATACGATCTCGTTCCCGAGGAATGGGGCGGCGACGTTATTTGTGTTCCCGTTTCCGCAAAAACTCACAAGGGTATCGAGGATCTTCTTGAATCCGTCCTCCTCGTTGCTGAAGTTAAGGAGCTTAAGGCAAATCCCAATAGATATGCAAAGGGTATCGTAATCGAGGCGAAGCTCGACAAGGGTAGAGGCCCCGTTGCAACGGTGCTCGTTCAAAACGGCACGCTCCATAGCGGCGACATCGTTATCGCAGGTACCGCGGTTGGCCGTGTAAGAGCTATGACCGACCACAACAGAAGATCCCTTAAGGAAGCAGGTCCCTCAGTTCCCGTTGAGATCATCGGTCTTGCGGACGTTCCCGTTGCAGGCGACGAATTCAATGCGGTTGCAGACGAAAAGATGGCAAGAGAGCTTGCCGAGCAAAGAAGAGCTCAGGCCAAGGAAGAGCAGTTCAAGGCGAATGCAAGAGCGAACCTTAACGACCTCTTCAACCAAATCTCCGAGGGTGTTAAGGATCTTAATGTTATCGTTAAAGCGGACGTTGACGGAAGTGCCGAGGCAGTTCGTGCATCTCTCCAAAAGCTTTCTAACGAGGAAGTTAAGGTTAGAGTTATTCACTCCGCAGTTGGCGGTATCACCGAGGGCGACGTTATGCTCGCGGCGGCTTCCAATGCTATTATCGTCGGATTTAACGTTCGTCCCGACAAGGGCGCTATGGACTCCGCTGATAGACAAAACGTTGAGATTAGAACCTACCGCGTAATTTACGAGTGCATCGAAGAAATCACCGCAGCTATGAAGGGTATGCTTGCTCCCAAGTTTAAGGAAGTTGTACTCGGTCACGCCGAGGTACGTCAAACGATCCGTGTACCCAACGTTGGTACGATCGCAGGTTCTTACATTACCGACGGTAAGGTTACAAGAGCGAGCGAGATTCGAGTTGTTCGTGACGGTATCGTTATCTTCGAGGATAAGATCAGCTCTCTTAAGAGATTCAAGGATGACGCAAAAGAGGTTGCATCGGGCTATGAATGTGGTATCGGACTTGAAAAGTTCAACGACATCAAGCTTGGTGATATCCTTGAAGCATTCATTATGGAAGAGATTAAGCAGTAAAATAAAATTTAACGGCAGGTCATTCGACCTGCCGTTTTGTGTTTTATCCGTGACGAGAAATTGGGATTTGTCGCTATGTTACCACAGCACCAATCGATTGTTTTCGTCCACCTTTTTCAAAAGGTGGCGCGGGTGTGGGCGGCGGTAGCCCACATCTCGCCGTTTCTTTTTTGCCAAGCTTTTTTCTTTGCGGCTATTTCGCCAAAGAAAAAAGCGTTATAGGGGCAAACTAACT
>JAZRCO010000159.1:0-2555 GCA_045659855.1 Eubacteriales bacterium
ACGACATGGCTACGATCCGACTTGAGATGATGTTCACGCATTTCGGCATTACGGGCCCCGTAGTGCTTTCGGCGAGTGCGCATCTTTTGGATATAGAGAGCGGAAGATATACTGCGATAATCGATATGAAGCCCGCACTTGACGCAAAGACTCTTGACAATAGAATTTTATCCGATTTTGCGGAATGTATTAATAAGGATTTCATCAATTCCCTCGATGCGCTCCTGCCCCAAAAGATGATACCGACAATGGTCGGTCTTTCGGGTATTGACGCGCGCAAAAAGGTTAATTCGATAACCAAGGAGGAGCGAGAAAGACTCGTTTCACTCATCAAGGGCATCGAGATACCCATCGAGGAATTTCGTCCACTCAACGAGGCCATCATCACCAAGGGTGGCGTGGCTGTGAGTGAGGTAAGCCCTAAAACTATGGAATCAAAGATATGTGGCGGCTTGTATTTCGCGGGCGAGGTTCTCGACCTTGACGCATATACGGGCGGATTTAATCTCCAGATCGCCTTTTCAACTGCCGTTTTGGCGGGCGAGAATGCGGCGTGGAGCTCATTTGAATGATCTAATTAAGGAAGGAAGCATTAAGATGATCAGAATAGCAATCGACGGTCCCAGCGGATCGGGAAAAAGCACGCTTGCAAAGGCAGTTGCGCGTGAGCTTGGTATAATCTACGTTGACACGGGAGCGCTCTATCGCACGGTGGGATACTATATTTTCACACAGGGAAAGGATCCCCACAATGCGCAAGAGGTTGAGGCGCTTTTGCCCAACGTTAAAATAGAATTGAAATATGAAAACGGATCTCAGGTGGTCATCCTCAACGGAGAGGACCTTGGCGACAAGATAAGAATGCCCGAGATGTCAATGTATGCATCCGCCGTTTCGGCTATTCCTGCCGTGCGCACGTTTTTGCTCGAGATGCAAAAATCCATGGCACGCGAAAATAGCGTTGTAATGGACGGCAGAGATATCGGCACCGTAATCATTCCCGATGCGGATATCAAGATATTCCTTACCGCTAACAACGAAACACGCGCCAAGAGAAGAGTGAGTGAGCTTAAGGCAAAGGGCGTTGAGGTTACCTACGAAGAGGTCCTTTCCGATATGATCGAGCGCGATAAGAACGACAAAAACAGAGATATAGCTCCCGCAGTGCCGGCTGAGGATGCCATCATCTTCGATAACTCCGAGATGAGCGTTGAGGATAGTCTTGCGGAGATAGTAAAGCTCGTTAACAAGCTCAAAAAGAAGAGTGGTGTCAGCTTTGAAAAGGAAAAGAGAACGTATAGATTCTTCTATTGGCTTTTAGCAGGTGCAGCAAGAAGACTTTATAGAGTTAAGGTAATTAATCCCGAAAACGAGCCCATGGACCGTCACTTTATAGTGGCATGTAACCACACGGGTGCGGCTGACGGCGTTATCATTTGCGCGGCGATGAAGAATCAGATCCGCTTTATGTCCAAAAAGGAGCTTTTCAAGGTTCCCGTAGTTGGCGCATTCTTGAAGGCGATCGGATGCTATCCCGTTGATAGAAAGGGCAGTGATATTTCCGCCCTTAGAAATACTATCAATTTGCTCAAGGACGAGGATTGCGTTGGTATCTTTCCCCAGGGAACGAGAATGCCCGGCATCGATCCCTCGACCACGTCCGTTAAAAACGGAGTCGGTCTTATAGCGGCTCGAAGCGGTGCGGACGTTCTTCCCGTATGCATTAAGACAAAGGGCGGCAAGACCAAGATGTTTAGGAGAAACTATCTCGTTCTTGGAAAGCTTATAAAGAGCGAGGAGCTCGATCTTGAAAACAATAAGGGAAGTGAAGGTCACCAAAAGATCGCGGATCGCATATTTGACGAGGTGTGCGAGCTTTGGGCGACAACGGATATAGATAATGTCAAATAGAATAACGGTAGCGGAGCACGCGGGCTTTTGCTTTGGCGTGAAGCGCGCAACGGATGCGGTGGAAAAGCGCATTGCCGAGAAGAGAAGCGGTGAGAGGATATACACTCTCGGTCACCTCATACATAATGATGGCTATAACCGTTTTCTTGAGGAGCAGGGAGTCCTCAGCATCGAGCTTGACGACGTCTCTCGCATATGTGAGGAGAGTAGCGAGGGCAGTCCCTCGGTCGTCTTTATAAGAGCGCACGGCATTCCCAAGGAGGCAGAGGATATGCTTGCCGAATGCAAGTCGAGAAACCCGTTTTTCGACTATATTGACCTGACCTGCCCCTACGTAAAAAAGATACACAAAATAGCAAAAGAAAACAGCAATGATGAAACGGTCTTCGCTTTGCTCGGATCGTCCTCTCACCCCGAGGTGGTGGGCATAATGAGCTATGCGCAGGATCCGAAAATCGTGTTTGCGGATTCGAATGATTTCGAAGAGTACTTGAAAAATGAGCAATTATCAAAATTGCACAAAAAAACGCTTATTTTGGCGGCTCAAACGACCCAAAATTTGTCGGAGTGGAAAAAATGTTTAGAAATTGCAAAAAAGTACTGTACAAACACGAAATTTTTTGATACAATATGTAATGTTACGG
>JAZRCO010000160.1:0-4065 GCA_045659855.1 Eubacteriales bacterium
AACTATTCATACCAAGACTCTTTAGCCGCTTTCTTTGACAGCATAGGCGCAAAGAAAGCTAACAAAGAAACGCCGATTCGCCTACGCGGCGGGCGCCACTGTGCGTGGGGCACCACTTTAAAAAAAGTGGACAAAACAACCTATTGGTTAGTGCAAACAACGTGCGCGACAAATCAAAATTTAAAAGCAATAAATTTCTCTTAATGAGGTTAAAATATGAAAAGAATAGCTACAATACAAGACATATCCTGCTTCGGCAAATGCTCGATAACGGTGAGCTTGCCCGTTATTTCGGCAATGGGCGTTGAATGCGCCATCGTGCCGACCACGGTGCTTTCCACTCATACGGCTGGCTTTACGGGATACACGGTACGTGACATTTCCGACGAGCTTCTTCCCATTGCGGAGCACTGGAAAAAGGAGGGCATCAAGCTCGATGCGCTCTATACGGGCTACCTTGCCAACGACATTCAGATTGATTTAACAAAGAATTTTATCAACTTAACGAGAAGTGAGGATACACTCATTTTCGTCGACCCCGCCATGGCGGACCACGGCAAGCTCTATCCCGGCTTTAGCACCGACTTTCCTCAAAAGATGCTCGAGCTTGTAAAGTGCGCCGACGTTGTTTGCCCCAACATCACAGAAGCTTGCTTGCTCCTTGGCAAGCAGTTTAAAGGCGACGGCGAATACAACGAATCCTATATCAAGGAGCTCGTTGACGGCTTTTTGGCACTCGGCATCAAAAAGGTGGTAATCACGGGCGTAAAATACGGCGACGGCCGTCACGGAGCGCTCGCCTACGATACGGACGTAAAGGAATATCGCTACCTTTTCGGCGAGCATCTTAACTGCGCCTTCCACGGCACGGGAGATATCTTCTCAAGCGTGCTTTGCGGAGCACTCGTTAAGGGCGAGGACATCTACTCGGCAACTCAAATGGCGGTTGATTTTACCATCGCCTGCATCGCACAAACCTTTCCCGACAAGGAAAACCATCCTTACGGCGTAAAGTTTGAGGAGTGCTTGCACTTGCTCACAAAATAAAACAAAGAAAAAAAATAAAAGCACCTCGACCGAGGTGCTTTTTTGCTTTATTTATTTGCTTTCGTCTTCGTTTTGGAGTCGCTTTCCGATGTTCACAAGGCGCGAGGATGCAAACAGCATCACCGCAATGCCGAGAAGCAGGAAGGTTGCCCAGTGATGACTGCTCAAGAGCAAGCACACCGCCGCCGCAATATACAAAATTGCAGAAATCACGAAAAGAACGATCGCAGGTGCGTATTCCCTTCTCATACCTTCACCTTAGAAAAGTCCAACGATCTCACCGTTTTCGTCAACGTCGATCTTTTCGGCAGCAGGAATCTTGGGAAGACCGGGCATTGTCATAATGTCGCCCGTGAGTGCAACGACAAATCCCGCGCCCGCACTAACCTTAACGCTCTTGATCGTAACGGTAAAGCCCTCGGGTGCGCCGAGTAGATCCTTATTGTCGGAGAAGCTATACTGTGTCTTAGCCATGCAAACGGGAACACGGTCAAAGCCAAGCTCGTTAAGGCGCTTGATTTGCTCCCTTGCCTCGTCGGTAATGACGATTCCGTCACCGCGGTAAACGTTTTTAACGATCGATTCGATCTTATCCTCAATGGAGCCGTCAAGTGAATAGGAGAAGGCAAAATTGGAATTATCCTCCTCGCAAAGTCTAACGACCTCATAAGCGAGCTCGATTCCACCCTCGCCGCCCTTCGCCCAAACGTCTGAGAGGCACACGTTTACGCCGAGCGTACGGCATTTTTCAATTATAAACTCAACCTCGCGTTCAGTATCGGTCGGGAATTTATTGAGCGCAACAACGCAAGGAAGGTGATAAACGTCCTTTATGTTGGAAAGATGGCGCAAAAGATTGGGAATTCCTCGCTCGAGCGCCTCGAGATCCTCACGTCCAAGCTCGTCCTTGGCAAGTCCGCCGTGCATCTTGAGTGCACGAATGGTCGCAACGAGCACAACGGCACTCGGCTTAAGTCCCGTCATTCTACACTTGATATCAAGGAATTTTTCAGCACCGAGATCCGCGCCAAAGCCCGCCTCGGTAATAGTATATTTAGCAGTTTTGAGAGCCATTCTCGTCGCAATAACGGAGTTGCACCCGTGCGCAATATTCGCAAACGGGCCTCCGTGAACGAATGCGGGAGTTCCCTCAAGAGTTTGTACAAGATTGGGAGAGAGCGCATCTCGAAGGAGCGCAGTCATTGCGCCAGCCGCCTTGAGATCCCCCGCCGTTACGGGCTTGCCGTCGGTGTTGTAGGCAACTATCATTCGAGAAAGTCGCGCCTTGAGATCCTCAATGGATGAGGCAAGACAAAAGATCGCCATTACCTCGCTCGCAACGGTTATGTCGTAGCCGTCCATTCTCGGTATGCCGTCAACACGGCGACCAAGTCCATCCTGAATGCAACGGAGCTGACGGTCGTTCATATCCACACAGCGACGAAGTGTTATTCTAACGGGATCTATCTTAAGCTCGTTTCCTTGATAGATGTGGTTATCAAGCATTGCGCAAAGGAGATTGTTTGCCGCGCCGATGGCGTGGAAGTCGCCCGTGAAGTGAAGATTTATGTCCTCCATGGGCACTACCTGTGCGTATCCGCCACCTGCCGCACCGCCCTTGATACCAAAAACGGGGCCGAGCGAGGGCTCGCGGAGAGCCGTTACAACGCTCTCGCCAATGCGGGCAAGTCCGTCGGCAAGACCGATTGTTGTCGTGGTCTTGCCCTCACCTGCAGGTGTGGGAGTTATCGCCGTTACGAGAACAAGCTTGCCGTCGGGAGCATCCTCCTTAGACTTGAGATAGTCGAGCGATATCTTCGCCTTGTGCTTGCCGTAGGGCAGGGCGAATTCCTCGTCGATTCCCGCGGTGCGCGCTACGTCATATATATTTTTCATCTTACATTGCTTTGCAATTTCAATATCTGTCAAATATGCCATTTTACGTCCTCCTTGGATGAGGTTATTTTTTATAATTTGATTATATCAAACAGCTATCTCTTTGTCAAGAAAAGAAAATCGCTATTTTTCACCGAGGATCTTTTCCAAGAGATCATCCACTCTTGCCATTGCCTCCACGATATCCTCTCGGCGAGCGAAGGAGGAGAGTCGGACAAAGCCCTCTCCCGACTCGCCAAAGCCCACACCGGGCGTGCAAACCACGTGCGCCTCGCGCAAAAGTCGGTCGAAAAAGTGCCAAGAGGACTCCCCCCTCGGGCACTCCATCCACAAATACGGCGCATGTACTCCTCCCGTGAAAAACACTCCCCTTTTTCTCAAAAGCTCGCCCATAATTTTTGCATTCTCCATGTAGTAGGCGATGCTTTGCTCGCATTCCCGCCTTCCCTGCTCGCTCAAGGCGGCAAGCGCACCCCTTTGGGCGATTTGGCAAGCACCGTTGAACCTCGCGCCCTGACGGCGCTTCCACATTCCGTAAAGTCGGTTCTCCCTTGCGATGGCAGTCCAGCCGCACCGCACCCCCGTAAAGCCCGCCATCTTGGAGAAGGAGCAAATCTCGATCGCACAGTCCCTTGCACCCTCTATCTCGAATATGGAGTGCGGAAGCTCGCTCGTGGAAACAAAGGACTCGTATGCCGCATCAAAAACGATGACGGAGCCGCTCTCCCTTGCAAAATCGACCCATTTTGCAAGCGCTTCCCTATCGAACACGGCACCCGTGGGGTTATTTGGGGAGCAAAGATGTATCACACGGGGAATAGGATCAAGTCCCTCGGTCGAGGGCAAAAATCCGTTTTCCTTTTTTGCATAGAGCAATCTTATCCGCTTACCCGAAATTATACTCGCATCGAGATAGACGGGATAGGCGGGCGAGATTATCAGCTCCTCAACATCCCCAAAAAGCTCGTTGAGATCTCCAATCTCCCCCTTTGCGCCGTCGCTGACAAATATTTCGTCCACGTCAAGCAAAGCCCCCATCTCGCCATAGCGAGAGCATATCGCCTCACGAAGTGAGCGCTCGCCCTGCGTGTCGCCGTATCCCACAAAGCCCTCCTCCGTCCC
>JAZRCO010000161.1:0-4163 GCA_045659855.1 Eubacteriales bacterium
TTTATCAACGTTGCGGGAATCGAATCCCCGGGTCTTTCTGCTTCTCCTGCTATCGCCGAATACGTTTGCTCTCTTTTAGAGGGCGAGGGACTCAAGCTCGAAAAGAGGGAGGATTTTGATCCCATTCGCGAGGCGAAGCACGCATTTAGAGAGGGCACGATCGAGCAAAAGAACGAATATATCAAGCGCTCCCCGTCCTACGGACGAATCATTTGCCGTTGCGAGGGAATAAGCGAGGGTGAGATACTTGATGCCATTCGCTCAAATCCCAAGGCACGCGACCTCGACGGAGTTAAGCGCCGCACGAGAGCAGGGATGGGACGCTGTCAAGGCGGCTTTTGCGCACCCTACGTTATGGAGCTTATCGCACGTGAGAACGGCGTTGACGTTGAGAGCGTTACGAAATGTGGCGGCGACAGTGTAATGGTATTGGGCAGGACAAAGGTGAGAAAATCATGAAGAAGACGGATCTTGTTATTATAGGCGGTGGTCCCGCGGGTATGGCGGCGGCACTTGCCGCGCGTAAAAACGGAATTGAGGATATCCTCATTATCGAGCGAGATGCATCCCTGGGTGGCATATTGCAGCAGTGTATTCACAACGGCTTTGGTCTTCACACCTTTGGTGAGGAGCTCACGGGCCCCGAATACGCTTGGCGCTTCGAAAAAGAAATTTATGAAAATAATATTCCCGTTCTTCTCAACACGATGGTGCTTGGGATTAGCGATGATAAGATAATAAGCGCCTCGAATTCCACCGATGGAATCATTCAAATCGAGGCGAAGGCAATAGTTTTGGCGATGGGCTGTCGAGAGCGCCCGAGAGGTGCGCTCAATATTGCGGGCACTCGTCCTGCAGGCATCTATAGTGCGGGAATGGCGCAAAAGCTCGTCAATCTTCAGGGCTATATGCCTGGAAAAGAGGTCGTTATCCTCGGCTCGGGCGATATCGGTCTTATTATGGCGCGCCGTATGACCTTTGAGGGTGCGCGCGTGCACGCAGTTTGTGAGCTCATGCCCTATTCGGGCGGTCTTGCGAGAGATATCGAGCAATGTCTTAATGATTTCGATATTCCCCTTAAGCTCTCTCACACCGTGGTTGAGATTCACGGCAAGGAGCGTCTTGAAGGCGTTACGATAGCAAGGGTTGATGAAAATCGCCGTCCCATTGACGAAACGCGCGAATTTATTCCTTGCGACACGCTTCTCCTTTCGGTTGGACTTATTCCTGAAAACGAGCTGAGTGTCGGTGCGGGCATTTCGCTAAGCCGTGTAACCAACGGCGCGCTTGTCGATCAGGATAGACAAACCGAGATCGAAGGCATCTTTGCTTGCGGCAACGTGCTCCACGTTCACGACCTTGTTGATTTCGTTTCCGATGAGGCGGAGATAGCGGGCAGGAGTGCCGCCGATTATATCCTTGGCACCAAGGGAGAGAAAATTGAGCCAATCGAGATTTCTACCGATGGAAGAGTGCGTTATACCGTTCCGCAAAGGATAACTCGATTAGGTGATGTTGAGATATATTTCCGTGTTGCCGACGTTTACCGAGATGCAACTCTCACGGTAAGTGACGGTGAGCGCGTGATTTTGAAGAAGAAAAAGCTAAAATTTGCTCCGGGTGAGATGGAGAGCGTTAAGCTTTCCGCCGACAAGCTTTTAGGTGTTGGAGCGTTGAGGCTTTCGATAGAGCTTTAGAGAGGTGAGCGAAATGGATAAAACTATTAAAAAAAGAGAGCTTACCTGCATAATTTGCCCCCGTGGATGTCAACTGACGATTGATATTGGAGAGGAAATCAAGGTTTCGGGCAATATTTGCCCTCGCGGTGAGGTGTATGCGATTGCCGAATGCACCAATCCTCAGCGAACGGTCACATCGACCGTACAAACGAGCGATGGCGGAGTTGTTTCCGTCAAGACGGACAGGACTATTCCAAAGGATAAGATGATGGAGTGCATGGAGATTATCAACTCCACGGTCGTAGAGCTGCCCATAAGGGTTGGCGACGTGATTCTTGACGACGTTTTCGGTGCAAAGCTCGTTGCCACACAAAACAAAGGATAATTTTTGCTTAAAAATCTCTTGAAAGGAGGAGCATATGCTAAAAAGTATCGGTAGATTTATGAAGAATTCATTTGCGCGTCTTGACAAGCAAGTGCTCGTCTTTTCGATGATAATCACGCTGATGAGTCTTGTTACGATATTCGGAGCGCGTGAGAATTTTGGCGTGAGCAAGTTCGTGATGCAGCTCGCCATGACGGTGGTTGGACTTGTGGCGATTATGGTCATCGTTCATCTTGACTATAGGATCTTCGTTCAGCGCTACAGCAAGATACTGTTTTTTGTATCGATTGGATTGCTTGGCATCACGCTTCTTCTCGGTGTTACGGGAGCAAACGGAACTGAAACGAGCAATAAGAGTTGGCTCACCATCATTAAAATCGGCTCCCGCTCGTTTATGATACAGCCCTCGGAGTTTGTCAAGGTGGCATTCATTATCACCTTCTCAAGACATCTTTCGGCGGTGAAGGGGTCGATCAATAAGATAAAGACTCTCATTCCTCTTGCCGTGCATGCGATGTCTATAATTGGACTGATTCTCCTTTCGGGCGACCTTGGCGTTGCTCTTGTCTATATGGGAATCGTGGCTATCATGCTTGCATTTGCAGGGCTTAGCAAGTGGTATTTTATCGGGGCTGCGGGTGTTGTTGCGCTTGCCTTTCCGTTCCTTTGGGAATTCCTTTCGGAATACCAAAGAATGAGAATACTCGTCGGCTTTCAGCCCGAGCTTGACCCAACGGGATACGGAATGCAGCCGCTACTCTCACTTGATGCCATAAGTGCGGGCGGCTTTTTCGGGCGCGGCATAAATTCGGGCGGATTTTACGAGATACTCCCCGCATCACACACCGACTTTATCTTTTCGACCTACTGCGAGATGTTTGGATTTTTCGGCGCGCTCATCTTTATTGCCATCCTTGTGGCACTTGTTTTGCGAATGATAAATATAGCAAAGAGCTGCAGGAACGAGGTCGGCTCGTTTATATGCATAGGTATTGCAGCGATGTTTATTATCCAATCGGTAATCAATATCGGCATGTGCCTTGCGATGATGCCCGTTGTGGGAATAACGCTTCCTTTTATGAGTGCGGGCGGCTCCTCGATGCTTGCTTTATATCTTGCCGTTGGACTTGTCCACGCAATCAGCGCACACGAAAGAAATTACGTATTTTATAAGAATGAAATAAAAAGAATAAAAAAAGACCGACGCTACTGACGTAACGTCGGTTTTTTATTAGCTTCTATAAGGTCTTGTGGGCCCGATGTGGTAGAGGGAATCGAGATATTCCATATCCTCGCTTGAAATTTTGAAGTCTACGAGAAGGTTTTCTTTGATTCTTGCCTCGTTGACCGATTTTGGGAGGGGAAGAGTTCCTTTTTCGATGCAATATCTAATGCAAAGACGGGGAACGCTCACTCCGTATTTCTCGGCGAGAGGGGAGAGGATGCCGTTCTCAACGATGGCGCCCGTTGCAAGAGGGGAATATGCCTCGATGAGAATTCCGTTTTTGCGGCAGTATTCATAGATATCGTTTTGCGTGTTACCGACAAAGAATCTAATTTGGTTGACTGCCGGCACGACTCCCGTTGCGTTGATGAGCGCCTCCATATCCTTGACGTGAAAGTTGGATACACCGATGGCGCGGATCTTTTTTGCCTCGTATAGCTCGATCATAGCGCGCCAAACGGCGATATTGCCTTCGGTGTGATCGGAGCCAACGTCGCTCCAAGGCCACGGTGCATGAATGAGGTAGAGGTCGATATAGTCGGTGCCGAGATTTGAGAGGGATTGCTCAAAGCACTCGATTGCGCCCTCGTACGTTTTTATATCGGCGGGGAGCTTTGTGGTGACGAATATCTCCTCTCTTGAAATGCCGCTGTCCGCAATGGCACGGGCAACGCTCGATTCATTGCCGTAGGCGAAAGCCGTGTCGATATGGCGGTATCCCGCTCTAAGCGCCGCAAGGCAGGAGAGATAGCACTCATCACCGCTTGCGACCTGCCAAGTGCCAAAGCCGATGGCGGGGATCTCGATGCCGTTATTTAATTTGATAGATTCATTTGTTATCATAGTACCTCCAAGATGGGAGCTGTGCTCTCAG
>JAZRCO010000162.1:0-4515 GCA_045659855.1 Eubacteriales bacterium
TCTCTTACTGTCTTGTCATCTGTATCAAGAGCTTCCATTACGTCCTTTTCGCAGAACGCAAAGATCTTGTCAAACATATCGTGATCAAGCTCGCAAGAGGGATATTCAAACTTGGGCTTACCGATCTCGTCAACGATAGCGTTGATGAATTCAAGAACGCCCTGGTTTTCCTTGTGAGCAAGCATAATAGCATCGAACATAAGGTCATCGGGAACCTCGTTAGCACCTGCTTCGATCATAACTACCTTCTGCATAGAAGAAGCTACTGTAAGCTCAAGGTCGGAAACTGCTCTCTGTGCCTCTGTGGGGTTGACAACGAGCTTGCCGTCAACAAGACCCATAAATACGCCACTGATGGGACCGTTCCACGGAATGTCGGAGATGGAGAGTGCGATGGAAGCACCGATCATAGCTGCGATCTCGGGTGAGCAGTCTGCATCGTAGGACATAACTGTGAGTGTAAGAGCAACGTCGTTACGAAGATCCTTGGGGAAAAGGGGACGGATGGGACGGTCGATTACACGGCTTGTGAGGATCGCCTTTTCGGGGGGACGTCCCTCACGGCGAAGGTAACCGCCGGGGATCTTACCTGCCGCATACATTCTCTCGTCAAAGTCAACGGAGAGGGGAAGGAAGTCGATGCCGTCACGGGGCTTTTCGGATGCTGTTGCGCAGCAAAGAACTGCTGTATCGCCATATCTTACAAGGCAAGAGACGTTTGCAAGACCTGCAAGCTTACCTGTTTCAACAACGAGGGGTCTGCCTGCGAGTGTGTAATGAAATGTTTTAAAGTTCTTAAACACCATAGGTGAGCTAATTGAGTTACTCATTTTTTCTTATTCCTCCATAAAAATTTTAAAGATTTATTGTATTCTTACGGGGTTTAGCACTTAGTTACGGGCTCAAATTTTTGAGCGCATAATTAACTGCTAAAACAACCGTAAGATTAGCGATTGATTAAATTTCCAAAATAACAAACAAAGGGAGTGAGGAGTCGGCAAAAACCCACTCTCCCACTCCGTATTTGCTATTATTTTCTGATGCCAAGCTTCTTGATGATAGCGCGGTATCTTTCGATATCAACTCTCTGAAGGTAGCCAAGAAGATTTCTTCTGTGACCAACCATTTTAAGAAGACCGCGACGGCTGTGATGGTCGTTGTGGTTGTTCTTAAGATGCTCGTTAAGGGAGTTGATTCTGTGTGTGAGAATAGCAATCTGCACTTCAGGAGAGCCTGTGTCGCCTTCGTGAGTAGCGTATTCAGCAATTATAGCTTGCTTTTCGTCCTTCAACATGATTTTTTTCACCTTTCTTATTATTTAACGAGGAGCACAGTGATCGGCGGGTGAAACACGACTGTTGCCGTCTTATTTTCCCGAAAACCGAGCTTCACGTCATACGAAAGTTATTTTACCATATAAAAATCGTTTTGTAAATAGCTTTTTGAAAATTTTTCAAAATATTTTTGTTTATTTTCTATATAATTATATATTGGGATTTAGTGTAAAAGAAACAAAATCGAAAAAAGGGAGAAAAAGCCGAAAAAAGAAGAAAAAATGTTGTTGAAATTAATATTTATATATGATATAATGACTTTGTATGTAATTAATTACCTTGACATAAAATTTTTAGCAAATAATGAAAGGACGTGGTTTGATGAAAAAGAATGAAAAGCAAATGACTAAGAGCTCCCAAAAGGCAGTGCAAAAGGCCGACAAGAGCAGGGAGCCAAAGAAGGGAAAGAAGGGTGAGCAGCTCACCTTTGATCCGCCCTCCGAAAAAATAATACATCAAATACTGCCTTTCGCAATGATAGTACTTGCATTGCTGCTTGAGGTGTGCTTCGTGCTTGCTCATTTGACGGGTGAAAAATACGTTGGCGTAGCAGGTGTTTTCCTTAAAAACGCATTCCTTGGACTTTGCGGCTTTTGCGCCTTCCTTGTTCCCGTAATGATGATAAATCTTGCGGCGAACTGGAGAAAATTCGTGGACTCCCACGTTGTGACCTCAAAGGTTATTTTCTCGTTTTTGTTCCTCGTTTCGCTTTCGGGTGTGGTACACGTTTTCTTAAAGCCCGCTATCAATCCCGACCTTGAGGTGTTCCTTACACCCCGTGAGATTTTCGAGTATTCCTATAGCAATCTTATGGGCTCGGGTGTTATCGGCGGATTTATCAGCGAGTGTGTTTACGCACTGTTCAGCTCCGTTGGAAGCACCATTATTATGCTTGCCCTTACTATAACGTTCTTTATTTTCTCACTCGGTATGACTCCGAGAAATATGGGCATTTGGATCAGATACAAATGGACCGTAGCGCGCGAAAAGTATAAGGAGCGCCGCGACGAGGAAAGAAGAATTGCCCAAGAGGAAAGAGAAGAAAGAGAGAAGATCGAAGCGGCTGAAAAAGCAAAGATCGAGGCGGCTGAAAAGGCGGCTAGAGAGGCGGAGGAAAAGCTCGAAAACGATAGAGTTGCCGAAGCCGAAAGACGCGCTATCGAAATAGAAAGAAAAGAAAAAGAGGATCTTCAAAAATACGGTCCTATGCGCTTTGTCGATCCTGCGGATATCTACAGTAATGCGGACAATACGAAAGAGGATGACAACCTCGTTGACGTTGAGCGCATATTTAATGACAAATCCAAGAGTATGGAAAACGAGCAGGGACTTGAGCCCGAATTCGTTCCCGATAACAGTCTTGAATTTGAACCCGACGAGCTTGAGTTTGAGCCCGATCCCGAGCCCGAATTCAAGGCACCCAAGAAGCAAGCTAAATCCAAGGAGCCCGCAAGGGAAAAGGGCGCTGACTTTGAAATGAAAGAGGATTCTCAAATGGATGCAATGCCCGATGACGGCGAGGAGGGCTCGGTTGTGCCCGAAAACATCATTAGGGAATACGTTAAGCCCCCTGTAAATCTTCTTAAAAATTATAGAAATGAGAGCGATGAGGCAACTATCCATACCGAGATAAGAGCAAATGCAAATGCCCTTATGGATACTCTCAAGAGCTTTGGTGTTCGTATCCAGGAGATCACCTATTCGAGAGGCCCCACAATCACCCGTTACGAGCTCAAGCCCGACGTTGGTGTCCGTATCCGTTCCATTGCTAACCTCGTTGACGATATTGCACTCAGTCTTGCAACAACGGGTGTTAGAATTGAAGCACCCATTCCCAATAAGAGTGCGGTGGGTATCGAGGTTCCCAATAGAACCGCCGAGACCGTTGGACTTCGTTCACTCATTGACAATCAGGAATTCGTTGATAAAAAGAGTATTCTCACCGCCGCTCTCGGTAAGGACGTTGGCGGTAATACGGTTTACTTTGATATCGGCAAGATGCCCCATATGCTTATTGCGGGTACTACCGGCTCCGGTAAATCCGTTTGTATCAACTGTGTTATTATGAGTCTTCTCTATAAGGCGAGTCCGAGAGACGTAAAGCTCATTCTCATTGACCCCAAAAAGGTTGAGTTCCAGCCATATAGAAGCATTCCTCACCTCTATGCTCCCATAGTTACCGATCCCAAAAAGGCGGCGGGTGCGCTTGCATCGGCAGTTGCTGAAATGGAAAGACGCTTTGAGCTTATCGAAAGCGTTGGTGCAAAGAATATTTCGGGCTATAATGAGCTCACAGCAAACGATCCTTCAAAGGAATATCTTCCTTATATCGTAATTATCATCGACGAGCTTGCGGACCTTATGATGACCGCTGCCGACGACGTTGAAACGGCTATTTGCCGTATCGCTCAAAAGGCGAGAGCCGCGGGTATCCACCTTGTTATCGGTACACAGCGTCCCTCCGTTGACGTTGTAACAGGTCTTATCAAGGCGAATATTCCTTCCCGTATCGCATTTACCGTTGCATCCCAGGTTGACTCCAAGACGATTCTTGATACCGCGGGTGCGGACAAGCTTATCGGACGAGGCGATATGCTCTTTGCTCCCATCGGCTCAACAAAGCCCATGCGTGTTCAGGGCGCATTCGTTGACGACCGTGAGGTTGAGGCAATCGTTGAATATATCACCGAGCATAACGACGGCGTTTCCTTTAACGATGCCTTCATTGCTCGCCTTGAGGAAGAAGCGGCAAAATGCGGCAATCCCAAGGGTAAGGGCGGCGGAGCTGTTTCCTTCGACGATGACGGAGCACCCGGCGAGGAGGGAGTCGATCCCAAATTCAAGCTCGCTCTCGACGTTGCTATCGAGATGGGTAAGATATCTACGTCGCTTCTTCAAAGAAGACTCGAAATCGGCTACGGCCGTGCGGCGAAGATCATTGACCGAATGGAAGCGCTCGGCTACGTTAGTGCTCCCGACGGAAACAAACCCCGCGTGGTGCTTGTTTCCAAGGCGGAAATTATGGAAAAACGCCTTAATGACGACGAATAATTTAAAACCAAGAGGACTCCACAAGGAGTCCTCTTTTGTTGTGGCGCACGTTGTTTGCACAAACCAATAGGTTGTTTTGTCCACTTTTTTAAAAGTGGCTCTCCACGAGTAGTGGCGCCCGCCGCGTAGG